>WRHA01000348.1 GCA_009783395.1 Defluviitaleaceae bacterium | reverse complement strand
CCCCCCTTCCCCGCCGTAAAAGGCCTTTGGGGCAAGCCGACGATTATAAATAACGTTGAAACCTTTGCAAATATCCCGCAAATCATCCTAAACGGCGCGGCATGGCTTGCGTCGATGGGAACGGAAAAATCCAAAGGCACAAAGGTTTTCGCTCTCGCGGGCAAAATAGAAAACGCCGGATTAATCGAAGTCCCGATGGGAACGACGATTCGCGATATTATTTTTGAAATCGGCGGCGGCATCCCCGGCGGCAAAAAATTCCGCGCCGTTCAAATCGGCGGCCCCTCCGGCGGATGCTTAACCGAGGAACACATGGATGCACCAATCGATTACGACAGCTTAACCGAGCTTGGCGCAATGATGGGTTCCGGCGGTCTCGTTGTCATGGATGAAGAAAACTGCATGGTTGACATCGCGAAATTTTTTCTCGAATTCACCGTCGACGAGTCCTGCGGAAAATGTCCGCCGTGCCGCGTGGGAACAAAGCGAATGCTTGAAACCCTCACCCGCATAACCGAGGGCAAAGGCGAACTCGAAGACCTCGACCGCCTCCAAGATCTCGCAACCAACATCAAAGCATCCTCCCTCTGCGGACTCGGTCAAACCGCGCCAAACCCGGTTCTTTCGACCCTCCGCTATTTCAAAGACGAGTATATCGCCCACGTTAAGGACAAAAAATGCCCCGCCGGCGCATGTGTCGAGCTTCTCGAGTTCCACATCGACGAATCATGCAAAGGCTGTACAAAATGTAAAAAAGTTTGTCCCACCGACGCAATCATCGGCAATGTGCGCGAGTTGCACGTTATCGACCAAGAGAAGTGCGTAAAATGTGGCGCGTGTATTCCTGTGTGTCCGTTTAAGTCTATTATAAAAAGATAATTTCTCGGGGCGTTGCCCCGAACCCCGCAAGGGGAGGCCAAGCCCCCCCCTTGACCCCCTGAAAATTTGGAAGGAGAACATTCATGGTTAAGTTGACAATTGATAATGTTTTGGTGGAAGTTGAGGTCGGCGCGACGATTCTTGATGCGGCTAAGAAAGCCGGGATTGATATTCCGACGCTGTGCTACTTGAAGGAAGTTAATGAGATTGGGGCGTGCCGTGTTTGCCAGGTTGAGGTGCAGGGCGCCAGGAGTTTGGCCGCGGCTTGCGTTATGCCGGTTTTTGACGGCATGGTTGTTACTACTACGAGCAAAAAAGTTCGTGATGCTCGAAAGGCTACGGTTGAACTGATTCTTTCGGCGCATAATCGCGACTGCCTTACTTGTTCGTCGAACACCAATTGCGAGTTGCAAACGATTGCGGAGGAGCTTGGCATTCGCGAAATTCCTTTTGAAGGCGAAAACGATTTCGGTGTTATTGATGCATCGTCGGCCGCGCTTGTGCGTGATCAAAGCAAATGCATCCTTTGCGGGCGATGTGTAAATGTATGTAAAAAATTGCAAGCATCGTCAATTTTGGATTTCACCGATCGCGGCATTGCAACAAAGATTTCGCCGCTGTTTAACAAGAGCTTGACCGAAACGCCTTGCCTGTACTGCGGGCAGTGCGTAAGTGTTTGCCCCACTGCCGCGCTTCGCGAAAAAGAGGCTATTGACACGGTTTGGGAGGCACTTGAATGCCCGGACACGCATGTTGTTGTACAAGCCGCGCCTGCGGTTCGCGCCGCACTTGGCGAAGAGTTTGGGCTTCCCGTCGGCACACGGGTTACGGGCAAAATGGTTGCCGCGCTTAAACGTCTCGGCTTTGATAAGGTTTACGATACGAATTTTGCCGCGGATTTAACTGTGATGGAAGAAGGTCACGAGCTTATCGACCGCATTAAAAACGGCGGCGTTTTGCCGATGATTACATCGTGCAGCCCGGGCTGGGTGCGCTTTTGTGAATTCAACTATCCCGAATTTATCCCGAATTTATCATCCTGCAAATCGCCTATCCAGATGTTTGGTGCGATTGTTAAATCGTATTACGCGGAAAAAGCGGGTGTGGATCCGAAAAAGATTTTCACTGTTGCAGTCGCGCCCTGTATTTCCAAAAAAGACGAAGCGGCACGTCCCGAGCTTGCCAACGGCGATTTACGCGACGTTGATGCGGTTTTGACAACTCGCGAGCTCGCAAAGATGATTAAGCAAGCAAGCATCAATTTCACCGCGCTTGCAGACGACAATTTTGACCAAGATTTACTTGGCGACAGCAGTGGCGCGGGAGTAATTTTCGGCGCGACGGGCGGAGTAATGGAAGCCGCACTCCGCACGGTCGGCGATGTGCTTACCGGCACGGAAATGCCGCCGCTTTCATTCCAAAACGTGCGCGGGCTTAGCGGCATTAAAGAAGCCGAAATTGCCCTTGGCGATAAAAAAATAAAAGTCGCCGTCGTCCACGGCACGGCGAATGCAGCTGCCCTTTTAGAAAAAATTAAATCGGGCGAAGCAAAATATGATTTCATTGAAATGATGGCTTGTGGCGGCGGTTGCGTCGGAGGCGGCGGACAGCCCCGCGTTTCCGCAGAAACCCGCAGAACCATCGATATCCGCGCCGAACGCGCAAAAGCCCTCTACGAAGAGGACAACTCGCTCACCGTTCGCAAGGCTCATCAAAACCCACAAATCAAAAAGCTCTACGACGATTATCTCGGCAAACCAAACGGAGACAAAGCTCACAAACTTCTCCACACAACATATGCCGCAAAGGAAGCGTATCCGATTTAAGGTCGGCTCATAGGTCGGCCACATTACAATTGAAAAATCTCCCCTACTCTCGGGGAGATTTTTTGAACACGAAAGGTGATTATTATGAGTGTATGGTTAAGAATCAGCCAAGCCGGCTACACGCCGCAACGCGAAAAAACAGCAGTGGTGCTTAGCGAAACCGATATTACGGGAAGCACGTGGAGCCTTAAAAAAGATGGCAAGACGATTTTGAGTGCCGAGCTTTCATCACCCAAGAGAGGTGATGATTTTCATGTAGCGCAGGAATTTTATTACACAATCGACTTTACTGAAGCGAAATCACCGGGGGTTTACACCTTGGAGCTTGCCAAAGCCGAGCCGCAGAAAATTATCATTGATGAAAATCCGTACGTATTGTTTGCTAATCAAGCGGTAGGTCATTTGAGCCGAATGCGTAGCGGATGCGCAACGGACATAACCAATGCATCACATCCGGGAGATGCCGCGGCGATTGTATACAATGTTGACGGCGACTGGCAGAATGGCGCGTGGAAGGAAGCCGTCCCGCGCAGAACCGTTGACATGCACGGCGGGCATTACGACGCAGGCGACTGCATAAAATTTACGCTTACAGAGGCCAACATGGTGTGGCATCTGTTGCGGGCATATGAAGAAAATCCCGCGCTCGGCGTCTTGGATGAAGCCAAATACGGGCTGGATTATCTGGCTAAAACTTTTCCTGACGACAATACGTTTGTTATTCAAGTCGGGGATGGCAGAGATCATCACGTGGAACGCCCTTTGCCCGAAACAGAAGTTCTCGACGGCAAAAGACCTGCCTTGTGCGCATTGTCCCGCGTACACATGGGAGTTACGGCCGCGACATTGGCATTGGGTGCATATGTTTTTGCAGACATTAATCCCGATGCCGCCGCTCTTTACAAAAGCAAGGCAACAGCAATCTACGATCGCGCCCGAAAAAGTGACACCCAGGCGTCTGCCTTTGAGCGCGACAGGATTAATGATTTTTATTACGATAAAACCGACACAGACAATATGGCTCTTGCCGCCGCCGAATTGTATCGCCTGACAAAAAAACAAAACTACCTTGATGACGCAAAGGCGTATGACACGCCGCCGGGACACAGCATATCATGGAGTGTATTAAACGGTTGCGTAAATCACCGTTTAGCCGAGCAGGGCGACGCGGAAGCAAAAAGCAGATTTTTAAAAGAAGTGTCTAAATATGACTGCGATAACATTTGGGATCTTCCCGGAGGGGAATACACATGGGGCTCATTGCCTATTTGGATCGGCATGGCAAACAGCCTCTTTTTAGCGCGTCGCCTGGACGGAGACAGCACAATGCCTACCCCTTTTCTGGGGGTTTTGGACTACATTTTTGGGCGAAACAATTGGGGCATTGCGATGATTGCTTCCGAGGATCTGCCATATGCGGTGCAAGACATTTACAGCTGGATAACGTTTAGGCTTGGAAAATTGGCCGTCGGTGCATTATCTGAAGGCCCCGGCAAAAAGGAAATGCACGACTCACTGGGCAGTCACTTCAAAACGCCGGAAAACAGCCCGCTTGAAAAATTCAACACATCAGAGGCCGTATTTTACGACAATGGCGATGATTTCATGCTTCAGGAAAGCACCATATGGGGGCAAGGCAATTTAATCCTAATGCTCGCACTGGCAAGCGCGCATTAAAAAAATTCGTAAAAAATTTTTATAAAACGCACTTGACAAAATGAACCGTGATTCATACAATTGAATCACGGTTCATTTTTGTGAACGAGCTTTCATTTATCAGGCGACCTCAAAAAAAGTATGACCCGAAAGGTGTGTGACAAAATGCCAAAGGAAACCTTTTTCCGCTTGCGTGACGAGAAGCAGGAAGGAATCATGCGGTCGGCGATTCGCGAATTTGTTGAACACGGTTTCGAGCGTGCGAAAATTTGTGATATTGCAAAAAATGCACATGTGGCAACGGGCAGTATTTATCAATATTTTGCCGACAAAAGCGAGCTTTTTATGTATTGTGCGCAGTGGGGCTTTGATGTTTTTATGAAAAAAATTGATCTGCGTCCCGATGTTACAAACATGGATATATTTGAATATTACGACGAACGCCTTGCAAATTCGGAAATTTTAAGCGACGAGCGCGAGTTGGTGCTTTTTATGCAGGAACTTACTCGCCATCCCGATATGATGCGCCCATCCTTTGTTGAAATGTACAAAAAAAGTGAGGAACACATTTTGCAACTGATTCAAAACAGCAAAGACAAGGGCTTGATTCGCAACGACATCTCAAACGATGTTTTAATGGAATATTTTGTTGCCGTAACCGAGCGGTTTAAAATGCGCTGGATGGCTAAATACGAGGATTTAACACAAATGCCTCAGGATGAGCTGCGCGAATACGTTGAAGAAATGCTCGAGCTTTTGAAGCATGGGCTGAAGGGGGGCGCAAATGTCTAGCATAATGAGTGTAACGGGACTGACAAAGGATTACATCATGGGCGAGGTTACGGTAAACGCTCTGCGCGGTGTGGATTTCGAGCTTTATGAGGGCGAATTTGTCGTCGTTCTCGGGCCGAGCGGCAGTGGCAAAAGCACAATTCTAAATATAATCGGCGGCATCGACAGGGCAACAAGCGGCTCGGTCGTGGTAGGCGGCAAGGATATTGCACGTGCGAACGAACGCGAATTTTCAAAATATCGGCGTTCCGCAGTCGGTTTCGTTTTTCAGTTCTACAATTTGATCCCAAATCTTACGGCTTACGAAAATATTGTTCTCGCGGCAGAGCTTTCATCCGATCCGATTCCCCCGCAAGAGCTTCTTGAGGCTATTGGACTGGGCGACCGCGGAAGCTCTTTTCCGACACAGCTTTCGGGCGGGCAACAACAGCGCATCGCAATAGCCCGCGCAATTACGAAAAATCCTTTTCTGTTACTGTGCGACGAACCGACCGGTGCGCTGGATCACACAACAGGCATTCAGGTTTTGCGTCTGCTCAAGGATTTTAACGAAAAGTACAAAAAAACCGTTGTGATAATCACGCACAACGCGCAAATCGGAGAAATGGGCGACCGAGTGTTTCATATCAAGGACGGCCTGATCGATAAAATCGACATTGTAGAAAACCCGATTTCCCCCGAGGATATAAGCTGGTAGGGAGGTGACATCCCGTGCTTTATAAAAAAGTTTACCGCTCTATGTGGAAAAACAAACGCGCATACATCGCCTGCATTTTTCTGATTTCCGTGGGAATTTTAATGCGGACGGCTTTGGGTGCGGCATCCGACGGGCTTGAGCGTGCGAAGCTGAATTTTTACGACGAGTATCGCTTGGCGCATGTTTATGCAAGCGTCGGCGCGATTTCGCACAGCGACGCCGAACGACTGCGCGATATCCCCGGCATTTCCGATGTTACCGCACGCACAAAAATGGAAGTTCGCGCCGAGCTGTATGATAGCGACGAAATAATCAGCCTGCGCATAATTTCATTCGATCCGGCAGAAGAGACGCGGCTTAATAATTTTCAAATGACGGGTTTTGCACCTCGGTATTCCAACGACATCGCCGTAAACTACATGTTTATGGCGACAAACGGGCTTGAAGCGGGCGACGTCGTTACGCTGATTGTGCAGGGGCGAATTTTCGAATTTGAATTGACCGGCTCGTTCCTGACGCCGGAATATGTATACATCGCGCCGAGCTTCACCGACATTTTACCCGACAACGAGGCCTTCGGCATAGCCTATATCACTGCGGAGGCAATGGGGAATATCACCGGGCGACACGGCATTGCGAACGATTTGCTGTTCAGCCTTTATGACGGATACGAATTTGACGACATTCGACTAATTATCGAGGACGCGTTACAGCCATACGGTCTGATTTCAATTACCGCTCGCGAAGATACGCTAAGCTATTCCTTGGTCGATATGCAAACGTCGTCGATGCAGGGGATGGCTACTTCGATGCCGCTTGTGTTTATGTTTATGGCGGCGGTTGTGTTGTACTTGATGATGAAGCGGATTATCGAGCAGGAGCGCACACAAATCGGCACGTTGAAGGCACTGGGTTATTCGAACGGCACGGTGGTGTTCCACTATGTCTGTTACGGGATAATCGTCGGGTCGCTTGGCGGATTAATCGGATTCGGGCTGGGCGCAGCAATGTCCGGCGTGTATTTACAGATGTTTTTGGAATTCTTTCTTCTGCCGGAATTGGTTCAACCATTAAGCCCGATGTATTTTGTAATCGCGATTTCGACCGCGCTGGGAACCGGGGTTTTTGGCTCGCTCATGGGCGCGATGCGTGTTGTTAAGCTGAGCCCGGCCGATGCAATGCGTCCGGAAAGCCCAAAACCGATTAAGCGCGATTGGATCGGAAAAATCAAACCGCTGAAATTTATTCTAACCTCTCGCGGGCAGATGTCGCTTAGGGGAATTTTAAGAAATCCCGTGCGTTCGGGGTTTGTTGTACTTGGTGTAACGTTTTCGTTTTCGCTTTTGGTTGTGTTCGGAAGCATGGAGCATATGGTTGACGGGATGATTTATTCGCAGTTTGTCGACCAGCGTCTTTATAACGTTCGCGTGACGCTTACGCATCCCCTTGCGTACGATCGCGCCGTTGAAGCGGCGCATGGCGTGAGGCACATAACCCTCGCGGAGGGGATTTTGCAAATGCCCGTAAGCTTGTCAAATCGGCATATTCAAACCGGCGCGTCAATCACGGGCGTACCGTGGGATGCCCAACTTTATAATATCTTCGACACAACACATCGCACAATTCACGCGCCTCCCACCGACGGACTTATTATCACAAACGCCCTCGCGGATGCTCTTAACGCATCGGCGGGAGATATTTTGTATCTTGAATCGCCGCTTCTTATCGGAGGCGGTATAAATATTCCTGTTGTTCGCGTAATAGAACAGGCAATGGGAAGCGGCGCGTATATGGAACTTTCCGCGCTTGCGGCGTTGTTTAATCAGCCCGCCGTTGTAACCGCGATTATCTTTAACACGGATAATTTGCCCTATGTAACAGATTATTTTCGCGACAGCCGCTACACTGCGTCAATCGAGGACAAGGACACGACATTGCGAAAATATTTCGAGATGATGGATCCGTACACAAGCCTTTACGTGGTTCTAAATATAATGGGCGCGGCGGTGGCGTTTGCAATAATCTATAACACTGCCACGATTTCGCTTTCCGAGCGCAAGCGCGAATATGCAACACTGCGCGTTGTTGGGCTTACGACCGACGAGGTTTGCGAAATTATGCGCTTTGAGTATTGGACCTTGAGCGTAGTTGGGATGGTGCTTGGTGCGCCGTTTGCGTCACTGCTTATCGCGGGGATAAACAGCGCGAACGACACCGATATTTTCAGTATGCCGACGTCACTGCCGCTTATCGGATATATCACGGGCGTTGTCGGATGTTCTGCCGCAATTATTTTGTCGAATTGGTCGGCAAAGCGCAAGATTGCGAAATTTGACATGGTTGAGGTTTTGAAAGAATTCTGATTCAAAAAAAAATTCATGGAGGGATTTTTATGAAAAAGCCTATTAAGTATGCAATTATCGCAATCGTTGTTTTGGCGTCCATCGCGGGTGGTGTGTTTTACGCACTGCAACCGCTGGAAGTGCGCATGACAGAGGTGCGACGCCAAACCGCCGTGCTTGGTTTTATGGAGCAGGGCGTCGTTGTCGCGGATAATGTGATGCTTGTTTTCTCGGCGGCGCAGGGCGAGCTTAGCGGGTTGTACGTTAGCGAGGGGCAGGGCGTAACAGTCGGTGATGCAATCCTTCGCGTCGACACAACCGCGCCGGAATTACAGCTTACGCAGGTGCAAAGCGGCATTCGCGGGCTTGAGGCACAGCTTGCAAATGTCGATGCAGAGGATGCAAACGCTCGTCAAACCCTTGAAACAACACGAAGAAGCTTGCAGGGAGAATTGCTGGCGATTAACGCGCAAGCCGCCGAGGCATATCGCGGCTTCGCAAGCCACCGAGAGTCTCTGGAAGAACAGCTTCGCGTACAGCAAATTTTGGTCGACCAACACTACAACGGCCTCGTTCAGGCAAGCGAAAATTACGCACGCATCAGCATTTTATATGCCGCAGGGGTTTTTGCGCGTGTGGAATATGAAGCCGCACAAACGGCCGTACTTGCGGCGGAATCGGCACTTGAAGCGGCTCGCGGGCAAATGGCTGTAATTGCGGCAGGGTCGGCGCAAAACAGCGCGGAGCATTTCGAAGGCATCCGCGCATCCCTCGAAGCGCAAATCGACGGCATCACGCGCCAACTTGCAACCGACAACGCAACTGCCGCACGCACAAATTTCGAAGCCCTAATCTCCGTCGAGCAAGCCAATATCGCACGACTTGAGCATGAAATAAAAAACGCGGTTGTCACCGCGCCGATTGACGGAATAATCACCGCATTACACGCACAAAACACAAATTTTATAAGCGCGGCGGCACCGGTTGCAGAAATTACCGTGGCGGGCGGGCAATTTATTGAGGTATATGTATCCACTCAGGATGTAAGCAGTCTTGCTGTGGGTGATTCGGTCGGATTAACGCTCAGGCAACGTGCAGGGGATGTGTATTTCCCGGGAAACATAACAGAAATCGGCGAATCGGCCGTTGTTCGCTTTACCGCGCTCGGCGTGGAGGAGCGCAAGGTTAGTGTGCAAATTTCACCCGACGCGCCCGACGGCGTAAATTTCGGGATAGGCTACGGCATGGATGTCACATTTTATATTTATCGCGAGGAAAACATGATTACCGTTCCGCGAACGGCTATTTTTCGCCAAAACGCCACAGACATGGTATGGGTTGTATCAGGAAGCGACGGCACGGCAGAAGCTCGCGCCGTAGAAACAGGCAAGGAGCTTCGCACGGAAACGGTTATTATATCCGGGCTTTCCGAAGGCGATTTTGTAATAAATGACGCAAACAATCGGGACATAACCCAAGGCACGCGGGTTAGGGCCGAGTAAGAGGTTACCCCTCGCCTTCAAACCCATCCATTATTTTGCAAAAAGCAACGGCAACAACGGTTGTTATTGAGGTTACGATGAGTCCGGGGCCGATTATTTCGGATGGGTTTGCCGAGCCGTATTGCATTCGATAGGCAACGACAGATATTGTTACGAGCTGAAGGCTGGACATGTTTATTACCATGAACATGCGCATTGCGCGTGTCGCGGTATTTTTTTTGGGGTTCTCTTCTTGGAGAACCTTCATGGCGCGCAAGCCGCTTGGGGTTGCGGCCCAGCCTAGGCCCAAGATGTTTGCTATGAAATTTGTCGCGATGGGTTCGTGGGCGGGGTGATTACGCCCGAGGTCGGGAAAAAGCCAGCGGAGAATAGGCCTTGCGCGTCGCGCAAGGGCTTGAACAAGGCCCGCTTTTTCGGCTACGGCCATAAGGCCTGCCCACATCGACATTATGCCCAGCATTGTGATACATAAAGTTATTGCGTCGCGAGCGGACTCGATTGTCGCGTTTGTTAGCTCCGATATGTTGCCGGTTAAAAGCGCGATGACAATTGCAAGCAGAATCATCCCGCCCCATAGATTGTTTAACATATGTAATTCGCCTCCTCTGATTTATTTATAAGAGGAAGCGTTAAAAATTATTACAATATTTTTCCGTTGAATGAAACATTTTCACTAAATTTTTCGACTTCGCCATCCTCCAGCATTTTCATAATAAAACTTGTCGGCACGCCTGTTTGCCGCTGAAGCTCCATTACGGTTATGCCGCGATTTCCGCGAATCAGCTTACGAACATGTTCAATTTGCGCTTCGCGCTTCGCCATACAATCCGGACAGGCCCTTGGCGGCCCGATGAAAAACTCATAAAATTCCTTGCATTTTGGGCAACGAATTTGCCTTGTATCTGATGTTTTTTCCATTTTTGATCCTCCTGTGTATTTCTCCTCTCGAGTATAATACGTTTCTTCACGCGATCATGCAATAAAAATATAGCTTCCTTTTTCTACGGGATAAATTTCCCCGGCAATAATCACCTCTGTGGGAACCGGCG
>WRHA01000347.1 GCA_009783395.1 Defluviitaleaceae bacterium | reverse complement strand
AACGGTATTTGCGCAGGTGGGACAGGCTCGTTTATCGACCAAATGGCGACGCTTCTCGATACCGACGCAGAGGGGCTAAACGAACTGGCGAAAAGCCACACCGTAATCTACCCGATTGCGGCGCGTTGCGGCGTTTTCGCCAAAAGCGACCTCCAGCCCCTTATAAATGAAGGAACGGCACGCCCCGACCTTGCCGCGTCGATTTTTCAGGCCATTGTGAGCCAGATAATAAGCGGCCTAGCGTGCGGAAAGCCGATTCGCGGCAACATTGCGTTTCTTGGCGGCCCGCTACATTTCCTCTCGGAGCTTCGCGCACGGTTCATCGATGTTCTGAAACTCTCGCCGAACCAAGTAATCACGCCCGAAGAGGGACATCTCTTCGCCGCACTGGGCGCGGCAATTCGCGCAGAAAGCGAAGGCGCGGAAACCGACATATCGGCACTAATCGACAATTTACAGGAACAGCAGGAACTCCCCTTCGAAATTTCGCGGCTGGATCCGCTATTTTCCACAAAAGACGAATACGAAACCTTCCGCACCCGCCACAGCAAACATGTAGTGCCGAAAGGCGATCTCTCCAAATACGAGGGCAACTGCTTCTTCGGCCTGGACGCAGGCTCAACAACAACGAAAGCCGTGTTAATCGGCGAGGCCGGCGAAGTTTTGCATACATTTTACGAAAGCAACGAAGGCAGTCCGCTAAACGTGGCACGCAAAGCATTGGCCGAAATCTACGCCGCACTCCCGCCGAAAGCAAAGCTAAAATATTCCTGCGTAACCGGCTACGGCGAGGGATTGTTAAAATCCGCCCTCAGAGTCGATATGGGCGAAATCGAAACCGTAGCGCACTATCGCGCCGCCGCATTTTTCGACCCCGCCGTCGACTTCATTCTGGACATCGGCGGTCAGGACATGAAATGCCTGCGAATAAAAAACGGCATAATCGACACCGTTCTCCTAAACGAAGCGTGTTCCGCCGGGTGCGGCTCCTTCTTGGAAACATTCGCCCGCTCCCTAAACCTCCCGATCGACGACTTTGCACAAAACTCACTTTTTGCAGAAAATCCCGTAGACCTGGGCTCACGTTGCACCGTTTTCATGAACTCACGCGTGAAACAAGCCCAAAAAGAAGGCGCGTCGGTGTCCGACATTTCCGCCGGCCTGGCTTATTCCGTAATAAAAAACGCGCTTCAAAAAGTAATAAAGATCACCGACCCTCAACAAATGGGCAAAAACATAGTGGTTCAAGGCGGCACATTTTACAACGAAGCCGCCCTCAGAGCATTCGAAAAAGTATCCGAACGCGAAGCCACCCGCCCCGACATAGCCGGCCTAATGGGCGCGTTCGGCGCGGCACTGCTGGCCCGCGAACGCTTCCGCCCCCGCGAAGAAACAACCCTACTCTCCGCAACAAACCTGGACTCCCTAAAAGTAAAAACCACCCACACAAGATGCAAATCCTGCGAAAATAATTGTTTGCTTACAATAAATAAGTTCTCGGGGGAAACTTTTTTTGAAAAAAAAGTTGCCCCCGAACCCCCTTCAAAAAAACCACATTTAAAACCCGCTAAGCCGAACAAGAAATCGAAAAAAATGTCCGGGGTCAAGGGGGCTGTGCTCCCTTGCGGGGGTTCGGGGGCTGGTCGTCCGCCTAAAGGCGGACTGCTCGCCCATGCAACCGGGGCTGCGCCCCCGAGAACTTCGCCCCCAAACACCTTCACCTCAGGCAACCGCTGTGAACGCGGCTTAGGAAAATCCACACAAAACGCAGACCTTCCGAATTTGTACGCGCAAAAATATGAGCGCGTCTTCAAATACACGCCCCTTGAAGAAAAGGACGCAACGCGTGGTACGGTGGGACTGCCGAGAGTTATGAATATGTACGAAAATTATCCGCTGTGGTTTACATTTTTTACCGAGCTGGGCTATAGAGTGGAGCTGTCGCCGCGCAGCTCGCGTGGGCTGTACGAATCGGGCATGGAGTCGATCCCAAGCGAGTCGGAATGCTATCCTGCAAAACTGGCACATGGGCATATCATGGCTCTTATTGAACGCGGCGTGAAATATATTTTCTATCCATGTATTGCGTTTGAACAAGAATCCGTGTGCGGCGCAAATCAAACATATAATTGCCCAATCGTCACATCGTATCCGGAAAATATCAAGAATAATGTCGAGGAAATCGCGGGTATTAGATTCGAAAATCCGTTTTTTAATCTGGCAGATGAGAAAAGCCTTGCAAAACGCATGGTCGAAGAATTCCCCGGGCTTCCGGCAGAGGAAGTCAAAGCCGCACTGCAAAAAGCGTTGGCGGAGCAAAAAAAATATCTCGAAGACGTGCGACGCATGGGCGACGAAGCCGTGAATTATATCGAGCGAAACGGACTGACCGCCGTGATTTTAGCCGGTCGCCCCTACCATATCGACCCCGAAATAAACCACGGAATCCCGGAGCTGATTACGTCGTTCGGCATTCCTGTTTTGAGCGATGACGCCGTTGCGCATTTGGGCAAAGTCGAAAGACCGCTGGGCGTGCGCGACCAATGGGCGTATCACTCGCGGCTGTACGCGGCGGCGTATTGGGCGCGCAAACGCACGGACGTCGAGCTGATTCAGCTAAACTCGTTCGGTTGCGGGCTGGACGCCGTAACCGCCGACGAAGTGCAGGAAATTCTCGAAGCGGCCGGCAAAATTTTTACACTCTTGAAAATCGACGAAGTAACAAATCTCGGCTCGGCGCGAATTCGTATTCGAAGCCTGTTTGCCGCGCTTTCCGTGCGCCGCGAACGCGGAATTTTAAACAAAAAACCAAAGCCCCGTAAGCCGCGCATAATTTTTACCGAAGAAATGCGCCGAACCCACACGATTATCTGCCCGCAAATGGCACCGCTGCATTTCGACATTATAAAGGAAGCGTTTATTTCCGAGGGGTACAACATGGTCGTTATGCCCGCGATCGACCGTGCAAGTATCGACACCGGGCTGAAATATGTAAACAACGACGCGTGCTATCCCGCGCTGATTGTAGTGGGACAAGTCATTAACGCGCTGAAATCCGGCGAATACGACCTCGAAAATGTCTCCGTTTTAATGTCGCAAACGGGTGGCGGTTGTCGCGCTTCGAATTACATCGCGTTTATCCGCAAAGCGTTCGAAAAAGCGGGCTTTGGGCATATTCCCGTGGTTTCGATGAACGCGCTGGGGCTTGAAAAAAATCCCGGAATGAAATTTACGCCAAGCTTAATTAACAAGGCGATGCAAGGGCTGATTTACGGCGATTTGCTCTCGCGAGTTTTATACCGCACGCGCCCCTATGAGGCTGTTTTCGGTACATCAAACGCGCTTTACGAACACTGGAATCAGCTGTGCCAAGAGGCTGTTCGGCGTGGGAATCGCAGTGAGTTTAAGCGCAATATTTATGAAATCGTTGAAGATTTCGACAATATGCCCCTGCTTGATGTCGAAAAACCTCGCGTCGGAGTTGTTGGCGAAATTTTGGTTAAATATCACCCAACAGCGAACAACGATATTGTGACATTGCTCGAAAACGAAGGTGCGGAGGCCGTTGTTCCCGATTTGACGGATTTTGTTCTTTACAACGGGTACAATGCGGGGGTTTTGCATCGTTATCTCGGCGGCACGCTTAAGCTGAAAATCGGCGGCACGCTTGCGGTGCGATTTATTGAGCTTTATCGCAAGCACATGCGCCGCGCCTTGGAAAAATCGACGCGATTCACCGCGCCCATCGACATCGAAAAGATGGCGGAGCTTGCAAAGCCCATCGTTTCCGTGTGCAATATCACCGGCGAAGGCTGGTTTCTCACCGCCGAAATGGTCGAACTAATCCACACCGGCGTAAACAACATCGTTTGCACACAGCCATTCGCCTGCCTGCCGAACCATGTTGTCGGCAAGGGCATTATTAAAAATCTGCACAATAATTACCCCGACTCAAACATCGTTGCCGTCGATTACGACCCCGGCGCAAGCGAAGTAAACCAACTAAACCGCATAAAACTCATGCTCTCAGCCGCACGCCGAAACACATCTAAGCACGCCAAGCGTGCAGTGGACACCGTGGGAATTTTGCGGTAAGGGGCATTACGTCTCGAAGCCGGATAGTGTTGTGCGGTTTGGAAAAAATTTTTTTGGGGGGTGTTTTTTTATGAATATTCAGATTTTTGGTAAGGGCAAGTGCTTTGATACTAAAAAGGCGGAACGCTGGTTTAAGGAGCGCAAGGTAAAATATCAGCTCGTCGACCTGCCGCGATTTGGGCTTTCTAAGGGCGAGTATCAAAGCGTTCGCGCCGCAGTCGGCGGGGTTGCTGATTTAATTGACGAAAAATCTAAAGAATATGAAAAAAATTTTATTGCATACACATCGGACGCGGCTGAAATAGAGGCGCGGCTTTTGGATAACCCCGGCATGTTTAAAACGCCGATTGTGCGCAACGGAAAAAAGGCGACGATCGGATACGCGCCGGATGTTTGGGAGGCGTGGATGCAGTAGGCGACCGCGAAAAACCCTACAAATAATACATAATTTCCTCGCCGGATTTACTCACGATTTCTTCGAGGGTTACATCCGACAAGGATTTTTTTATTGCTTCATCCAGCGCGGCGTAAACATTTTCGTTTATCGACCGTTCGAGATTCTCGTCGCGCTTCGGTATCGTCACTTGCGTTTTTTCAAACATGGCGACCTCGAATGCAGATAATACATCGTAAGCCGTAATGTCTTTCGGCTGTTTTGCCAAGTAATAACCGCCGCTCGGCCCCTTCACGGCCGTAACAAATCCGCCGCGTTTCAAAATCGCAAAAACCTGTTCCAAATAAATTTTTGAAATGTCCAATCGCTCCGACAGGCCAACAACCGAAACGATATTGCCTACGCCCTCACTTTTAGCCATGCTTGCCAGTGCCGCAAGCCCATATCGCCCTTTCGACGAAATTTTCATGGGTAACACTCTCCTCAAGACAAGCATAACATACTTTGCAGATATGTGATAAAATATTTTTCTTGACACGGGAAAAACCGGCGGATATAATTAACATATTAAACAAGTATGCATTGTATGCATTACATCTCTATGCATTACATTTCATCGAAGGGAGCATCACGAATGCCAAAAATATTCAACAGCTTGCCCGATTTAATCGGCAAAACCCCGCTTTTGCGACTGCACAATTACGAAGCCTCAAAAAACACAGGCGCAGGAATTATCGCAAAACTGGAATCATACAATCCGGGCGGAAGCGTAAAAGACAGGATCGCAAAAGCAATGATTTCGGACGCGGAAGAAAAGGGACTGCTAACGCCCGATTCGATAATCATTGAGCCGACAAGCGGAAACACGGGGATTGGTTTGGCCGCCGTTGCGGCGGCGCGTGGCTACAGGGTGATCCTCACAATGCCGGAAACAATGAGCATCGAGCGGCGCAATCTGCTAAACGCACTTGGCGCAGAGCTTGTTTTAACCGAAGGCGCCAAGGGCATGAAGGGCGCGATTGCAAAAGCGGAGGAATTGGCCGCCGAAACGCCCGGTTCATTTGTTCCGGGACAATTCGAAAACCCCGCAAATCCCGCCGTTCACATCGCAACAACCGGCCCGGAAATTTGGGAAGACACAGACGGAAAGGTCGATATTCTCGTTGCGGGAATCGGAACCGGCGGCACAATTAGCGGCGTGGGCGAATTTTTAAAATCAAAAAATCCCGACGTGGAAATAATCGCCGTCGAACCCGCCGATTCGCCCATGCTTTCGGAGGGCAAAGCGGGGCCGCACAAAATTCAAGGCATCGGCGCGGGATTTGTGCCGGAAATTTTAAACACAAAAATTTACGATGAAATTATTGCGGTAAAAAATGAAGACGCCTTTGCAACAGGGCGTGCCATCGCAAAAACGGAAGGGCTTCTCGTGGGCATTTCGTCGGGCGCGGCAACATGGGCGGCGACACAAGTCGCGCTTCGTCCCGAAAACAAAGGCAAAACAATCGTTGTAATTTTGCCCGATACGGGTGAGCGTTATTTATCAACGCCATTATTTACGGAAAATTAACAAAAGAAAGGCGGGGGAATTGTGGACTTTGAAACCCTATGCATTCACGGAAACACCAAGAAATACGATACAACCGGGGCGATTTGTGTGCCGATTTTTACATCGGCCACTTTCGCCCACCCCGGCGTGGGCAAAAGCACAGGCTTTGATTATTCCCGAACGCAAAATCCTACGCGAGAGCATTTGGAAAATACCGTCGCGACTCTGGAAGGCGGTTGCGGCGCGATTGCATTTTCTACGGGAATGGCCGCGACATCGGCGTTGATGGAGTTGTTTTCGCCGGGCGATCACATCGTTTCAATCGATGATTTATACGGCGGCTCGTATCGCCTGTTTGAAAAAATATCCGCGAAAAACGGCCTTTCCTTCACCTATGCAAATTCGGGTATCTCCGCCGCAATCAGGCCCGAAACAAAAGCAATCTTTATCGAAACCCCTACCAATCCCATGATGCAAGTCATCGACATCGCCGCCGCAGCAAAAACAGCGCGAGAACGCGGTTTGTTGCTTATCGTGGACAACACATTTCTAACGCCGTATTTTCAAAAACCGCTGAAACTGGGTGCCGACATTGTGCTTCACAGCGGCACAAAATATTTGGGCGGGCATAATGATGCTTTGGCGGGGCTGTTGGTTGCGAAAGATATTGAAGTATGCGAACGGCTTCGCGTAATCGCCAACACAACGGGCGCGATTTTATCGCCCTTTGAAAGCTATCTGATCACTCGCGGAATAAAAACGCTGGCCGTCCGCATGGAGCGTCAACAGGAGACTGCAAACATTGTCGCGAGCTGGCTGACACAGCAGGAGAAAATTACAGCGGTTTATTATATCGGCCTGCCAAAACATCCCGGGCATGAAATAACCCTTAAACAATCCGGCGGTTTTGGCGGAATGATTTCCTTTTCCGTCTGCGATGAAGAAGTGGCGGTTAAAATATTGGAGCATGTAAAAATTATTCAATACGCGGAAAGCTTGGGCGGAGTCGAAAGTCTGATTACGTATCCCGCGCTCCAAACTCATGCAGATATGCCGCAAAACGAGCGGATTTCTCGCGGCATAGATTCTCGCTTGTTGCGTTTGTCGGTGGGCTTGGAGTCCGCGAAAGATTTAATTGCCGACCTCACGCAGGCGATGGAGGCGTAAAATGGCAAAAATTTTTGACAAAATAATCGACCGCTACGGAACGTACAGCATAAAATACGACCCCGTATCACGGGGAAGGCCGCAAGATGTTTTACCCATGTGGGTTGCCGACATGGATTTCGCCGCGCCGTCATGCGTGACAGATGCCTTGACGGAGTGCGTTCGTCACGGAATTTTCGGTTATTCCGATCCCGACGCGGCGTATTTTGACGTTGTGCAGGGTTGGTTTTTTCGGCGATTTAACTGGAGCGTCGAGCGCGAATGGCTTGTTAATACGCCGGGTGTGGTTAATGCTATGTACGTTGCTGTTCGCGCCTTGACGGAAGCGGGCGATGGCGTGGTTATTCAACAGCCCGTTTATTATCCTTTTGAATCGGCGGTGCGGCATACAAGAAAATTATTGGTGAACCGGCTTGTTTACGAAAACGAAAAATACGTCATTGATTTTGATGATTTTGAAAATAAAATCAAGCAGGCGAAATTATTTATCCTGTGCAGCCCGCACAATCCCGTGGGGCGCGTTTGGACGCGTAACGAGCTTATGCGCATGGGTGAAATATGCCTCAAGCATGGGGTATACATTTTTGCCGATGAAATTTGGCAAGATTTTGTATTTAGCGGCCACAAGCATCTTGTGTTTTCCGCGCTTGCGCCGGAATTTGCCGACATAACGATTACCGCAACCGCGCCATCCAAAACATTCAACACAGCAGGCCTACAGCACGCAAATATTTTTATCCCCGACAAAACAATGCGAAATAAATTTAAGCGAGAATATGCCGCTTGCGGTTTAAGTCAAGCAAGCATAACGGGCCTTGTGTCCTGCAAGGCGGCATACGAACACGGCGAGGAGTGGTTGGACGCGCTTCTCGTTTATCTTTCGGGCAATATGTCACTTATCCGCGACTTTCTTGGGGAACGATTGCCGAAAATCAGGCCGGTCGAGCCTGAGGGAACATATTTGGCATGGCTAAATTGTTCGGCTTTGGGATTCTCGCCGCAGGAATTGGATGAAATAATCACAACCAAAGCCAAGCTGTGGTTAAGCAGCGGGACCATTTTCGGTGCGGGCGGAGAAGGATTTACCCGCATAAACGCCGCTTGCCCACGAGCGGTTCTAAAAGACGCACTCGTACGTTTGGAGAGGGTTTTATAAAAGCAACGCCTTCAACCGCCCCAGGGCTACAATTGCCTCAAGGGGCGTTATTTTTTCCGGTTCGATTTCGCGCAAAGCGAGGATAAGTGCGGATTCGGCGGTTTCGGCGACTGCAACAGCATCGGAATCAACATCGGAAGCAACATCGGAAGCAACATCGGAAGCAACATCGGAAACCGCATCCCGCAATGGTGCGCGTTCTTTTTGCGCACCCTTCGAGACGGCACCACTGTTGAAGCCGTCCAGAAGCCCCGAGGCGTGGGAAAGTACGCATTGCGGCAAGCCCGCAAGCCGCGCAACATGGATGCCGTAGCTTTGACCCGCTTCGCCGCGAATTAATTTGCGCAGGAAAACGATGTCTTCGCCCTGCTCTTGTGCCGTGAAGCAGTAATTTGTTACGCCGTTTATGCGGCCATCGAGCTGCGTAAGTTCGTGGTAATGTGTGGCGAAAAGGGTTTTGGCGCGGACGTTTTGTGCGATGTACTCGAGTACAGCCCATGCAATTGCGAGACCGTCAAAGGTGCTTGTCCCGCGGCCGATTTCGTCCAGGAGAACGAGCGAGTTTTCTGTGGCATTGTTCAAAATGTTGGCGACCTCGGTCATTTCAACCATAAAGGTGCTTTGGCCTGTTGCGAGATCGTCGGACGCGCCGACGCGGGTGAAAATGCGGTCAACAACGCCGATTTGCGCAGAAACAGCCGGCACAAACGAGCCGATTTGCGCCATAAGCGTAATCAGCGCGACTTGACGCATGTATGTCGATTTACCTGCCATATTGGGGCCGGTGATAATCGCCATGCGGGAGTCGTCGTGTATTTCTGTATCGTTTGGCACGAATGCGAGAGTCGTCAGCTTTTCGACGACGGGATGCCGACCTTCTTTTATACATATGCGTGAAGAGTTTGTTATTTCGGGCCTTGTGTAGCCGTTTCGCTCGGCGATTTCGGCGAGGGACTGGAGCGCGTCGAGGGTTGCGAGAACAGACGCGGTAAATTGCACACGCACGATTTCGTCAACGACTTCGCGGCGAAGCGCGTCAAAAATATCAAACTCGAGCGAGAAAATTTTTTCATCCGCACCAAGCAGTGTTTCTTCGAGGTCTTTGAGTTCTTCCGTTATAAAACGTTCGCCGTTTGCGATCGTTTGTTTGCGGATGTAATGCGCGGGTACTTTGGGCAAGTTTGCGGCGGTGACTTCGATGTAATATCCAAAAACGCGATTGAATCTCACCTTGAGGCTTGTTATTCCGGTTTCGTTTTTTTCCCGCGCCTCGAGCTCTGCGAGATATGTTTGTGCGTTTTGCTTAACGTCATGAAGCTTGTCGAGGGCTGTATCAACGCCCGTGCGAATCATTCCGCCTTCACGAATGGTGGCGGGCGGCGTTTCGGTTATTACGCGATCGATTTTTTCAAAGATGTCGCCGAGGTTGTCAAAAGTGCGGCGGATTTCGTTGTTTGCCGCGCTTTTTGTGTTGGGCAAAAGTCGCTCGATTGCGGGCAAAAGCTCCGTGCTTGCGCGAAGCGTTGCCAAATCCCGCGCTGTTGCGCCGCGTGACGCAAGCCGCGCCATAACACGCTCGAGGTCGTGTATGCCGTGCAGATATTCGCGCAATTCGGCGCGTTCAAGCGGCATTTGCACCCACTCTTCAACCGCATCAAGCCGCCGCTTTATTTCCTCCGATTTAACAAGCGGCTGATCCACCCAACCGCGCAAAAGCCGCGCACCCATCGCGGTTTTTGTTGCGTCCAAAACCCACAGAAGTGAGCCTTTTTTTCCGTGTGCGGTCGTTGCGGTCAGCTCGAGATTGCGGCGGCTTGATGCATCCAACAGCATATGTGTTTGCGGTGTGTATATTTTCAGGCGTGTGATTTGCGCAAGTGAGGACTTTTGTGTGTCCGCGAGGTAGGAGAGGAGCGCGCCCGCTACAGGGATTTCCGGGGATTGCTCGGTTAGCCCAAAGCCCTCGAGATGGTGTGTGCCGAAGTGGTCGAGCAAGGTTTTTCGTGCGTTGGTGCCCGCGAAAATCCATGCGGGCGCGGG
>WRHA01000346.1 GCA_009783395.1 Defluviitaleaceae bacterium | reverse complement strand
CGGCGAGCTTGGGCTTTATGCAAACCTGCGACCCGCAGTTTTGCACGATGCACTCAAAGGCGCGTGTCCGCTTCGACCCGACATCGCGGCGGGCGGCATTGATATTATGATTGTGCGCGAGCTTACGGGCGGCATGTATTTCGGCGACCGCGGACGCAAACAAACAGCCCTGGGCGAAGCCGCATGGGACACGGAAATGTACGCCGTCGAAGAGGTGCGCCGCATCGCGGTTACAGCCTTCGAGCTTGCGCGCAAGCGCGACAAACATCTCACAAACGTCGACAAAGCAAATGTCCTCGAATCATCCCGCCTCTGGCGCGAAGTAATCCTCGACGTTGCAAAAAATTATCCCGACATAACCCTCGACCACCTCTACATCGACAACGCCGCAATGCAAATAATCCGCGACCCCGGCTCATACGACGTAATGGTTACGACAAACATGTTCGGCGATATATTATCCGACGAAGCCAGCCAAATCACGGGTTCGATCGGAATGCTTCCCTCCGCAAGCCTTAACAAGGACGGCTTTGGTATGTACGAGCCGATTCACGGCTCCGCGCCCGACATTGCCGGACAGGACAAATCAAACCCCATCGCCACAATCCTCTCCGCCGCAATGATGCTTCAATATTCCTTCAACCTCGATAAGGAAGCCAAAGCAATCGAAACCGCTGTAACCGCCGTACTCGAAAGCGGCGCACGCACAGGCGATATTATGTCGGAAGGAAAGCACCTTGTGGGAACAAAAGAAATGGGCCGGCTTGTTTTGGAACATCTGAATTAACTACAGTAGCCCTCTAAGCACTTTATTCGCACCCCTAAAATCAAAATCCTCAATGCACCGAACAAGCCCTGCCGCTTCGGGAACGCGACGCAAATCGTCGAGGTAATCAAGCGCGGCGGCATTCTGATTGTGAAGAAGCGGCGCGAGCTTTTCCAAAAGCTCCGCGGCTTCTTTTTTATTTAAAGGTACGACAGGAAGCTCACTTTGCACACCAATAGACTCAAGAGTGCGCTTCAGCTCGGATTCCAGCTCGGCCATTTGTTTTACAGTGGGTGTTTCTCCGTTTCGTAGCGCGGTTTCAACACTGTTTGCCGCGTCGGACAGCGCGTGTTCGCGAATCAAATTTGCTGAGGATTTAAGCGTGTGCGCGATGCGATGGGCGGTTTTAATGTCGAGAGTTTCGAGGCTTTGTGAAAAAATCTCAAAAGTCTCCTTGTGGCTTCGAGCAAAACGCGGGCGCAAATCTTTCAAAAGTTCGGCCTGATAGCTTTCCATGTCTTTTGCATTTGTTGTTTTACGCGCTGCCAGGGCGGCTTTAATAATTTCCGGTGATTGCTTGTCGCGAATATATTTTTTCAAAATCATATTCAGCGAGCCGGCCTGAATCGGTTTTGAAATAAAGTTATCAAAACCCGCGCGAACGTACTCGTCGGCCTGCCCGATAAGCGCGTTGGCCGTAAGTGCAACAATCGGATGGGTGTAGTTCATTTTACGCAGTTCATGCATTGTTTCGGTGCCGCTTATACCCGGCATCATTTCGTCGAGGAAAATAATGTCGTACACCATGCCCTGCTTGACTTTTTCAAGAGCCTCACTACCACTGCAACATGTTTCAACTTGCAATTCGTAAAACGCCAAAAGTCCGCTTGACACATAAAGATTTGCGTCAACATCATCGACAACAAGCACCTTGCCATAAGGCATCGGCTCGGGTGTAACGTCGAAACGCTGTACAGATGAAAGTATAACCTCGTCGAATTGTTGCAGTCGTGCGGCGGCTTCTTTGCCAATAATTTTCGCATTGGCGACTTTTTGCGGAATAGAAACAACCACTTGCGTTCCGACACCGGGCTCACTTTCAATGTCCATGTGTGCATCCATGAGATTAAGCAAATTTGTTACAATCGGAATGCCCAGCCCCGTGCCGCCGATAAAGCGGTTTTCTTGTTCGTGAAAACGCGTGTATTCGCTGTTGCGCAGAATTTTGAGCTGTTCCTTTGTCATGCCGTACCCGGTATCGCGAATCGAAATTATGAGGTCGACAAACTCATCTTCGGTCTTGCGGCACTGCAAAGAAAGTTCGACCGTCCCGCTCTCGGTGTATTTGAACGCATTTGATAGTAAATTGTTTATGATTTGTTTAACGCGCAAGGAGTCGCCCAAAAGAATTGTTGGCAAATTTTGGTCAACAAGCAGGCTAAACTTTATATCGCGGCTGTTTAAAAATGCAAGATGCAAGTACGCAATATCAACGATAAGGTTGGGCACAAGATATTCATCGTGCGCAAGCTCCATTTTGCCCGCCTCGATTTTGGATAAATCCAAAATATCGTTTACGATGCCGAGAAGCAGGTTTGCCGAGCTGTGAATTTTTGCAAAGGATTCCTGTATGCGCGGCGACAAGTTCTCTGCCGTTTGCAACTCGATTTCAGAAATGCCCATAACAGCGGTAATAGGCGTGCGAATCTCGTGTGACATTCGCGCAAGGAACTTGCTTTTTGCGCGATTCGATTCCTCGGCGGCGGCGTGTGCTTGCTTTAGTGCGGCGCGCTCACGCTCTTCGACAGCTTTAATTTCACGCAAATCGCGTGTAAAAATCGCATACGAAAGGCTTTCGTGATACACGACGGGGAAAATGATTGTTTCGCACGGAAAAATTTCGCCATGCAGTGTCATATGGTCAAGCGCGAGCGAAAGTTTCCCCTCTCGCGAAGAGCGCAAAAACATGTCGGCCATAAAGCGTTCGATTTGCTCCAAATTTTCATGCCCGGGATAGATTTTTAAGGTATTTTCAATCAAATATTTTCTGGCGACGCATTTTTCGCTTTCGAATCGTGCGTGACAGGTGTCGCAATTAAATTCGCAATTTTTACCGTCAAGTACAATTGTTTTGCCCTTTTGTACAGCAAACAACTCGACAGCAGTGCGATTACACCAAATCGTTTTCAGGTGCGAGTTAACAAGAAAACACGCCGTTGGTGCAGTATCCAAAAGAAATTTTGCGCGTTCGTCGGCTTCGCGTTCTTTTTTTTCTGCCGCCTTAATCTCGGTAATATCGCGGGTGTATTCAACTAAAACGTACTCGCCCTTGTATTCCACACGCGACCATGTGATTTCGGCGGGGAAAATTTCGCCGTTTTGCCTTTGGCACAAAAGCTCCTCCCGATAAATGCCGTTTTTAATGGCTTCATCGGTGGCAGCTTTGAAAACGTCCATGGAGTTTCTGCCATCATGCTGAAATGTTGGCATGGTTCCCCTAATTTCTTTGCTTTTCAGTGCGGATTGCACACCAAATACTCTTCCGCCTTCCCGGTTATATGTAATTGTATTAAAGTCCTTGTCATAAAGCGTAATCGCAAGCGGCGCGGAATCAAGCATAACCATAAGCTGCTCGCCGGCATCACGCTCGCGCAACATGATGGCCCCAACTTCGTGGATGATTGTACCAAGCTCGTCCTGCGACGCATTCGAATGCCCTGCGTTTCCTGTAATACTTTTCACATTGTCGCGCAAAACTTGAAGCGGGAGCAAAAGTTTTGAGATAAAAATAAACATCGCGGCGGCGGCAACAATAAGTCCGTTTGCACTGATGCCTATGACTGTATTTCGCAGTTCATTTCTTGCCGCGAGGGCTTCATCGTTCGAAAACGCCACAACAAGCACTCCGATAACATCGCCGTTATATCCTCTTAGCGGAATTTTATATCCGATATAGTTCCTGTCGTCCAAGTTTATATCTTCTCGCAATTCCCTGCCGCCCCTTAATACTGTTTCATAGGCCAAGGTCGATAGCGATAAACCTGTTATTCGATTTCCGTACTCATCACTCGACGACGACATTATGCTTTCGTTTCCGAGAAAGACGGAAACACGCGCATCAAAAATCTCCGCAAATGAGTCAACAAATGCTTCTGTATCAAGCATGTAAATTGCGGCTATTGAGCCGATAATCGGACAGTCTGTCTCGTAACACTGATAAAGTATCGGCGTGCTTGTTGTAAGCCCCAGCGGCATGGTACTCGTTGAAATAAAGCTGGTTCCCGTAGTGCCGTCAAGCGCGGTAGCCCCGGGAGTTGCCTCACCGAGTCCAAAATCATCGTATGTATCAGGTTCATGCGATCGCAGAACCAAACGCCCTTCAATGTCGCGAATTACAAAACTGTCCATTTCCAGTCCGCTTTTAAGAATGTCCGTGCGCGCAACAATAGCCGACCTGGCGGCAGGCCTGTTTTCGCGGTCATTCCAGTCTTGGATATTTGACACAATCGTATAGTCGGCGGCAACCGACAAGGCAACAAGGCGTGTTTTTTCCTTAACATCCTCAAGGCGTGCATTTACCGCCGCGGCAGTTATATTTACGCGATGATCGACCAAATCGTCAGCAAGCTGAGCCGTACGCGCATTTACAAACCAGAGAATCGCAACAACCATTAACACCAAAATGGATACTATCGGAATAATCATCTTGCTTTTCAGACTTCTCATGTCGGCCTCCGATCGTATGCACGCACCGTCCAGATTATCCCATACAAAACATGAATACTCAAGCCCTAACTCCCCAAGTACCTCACGGAAGCTGCATTATGCTCTTCAAGTGTGCGTGAAAAATGATGCTCGCCGGTGTATTCGTCGCGCAAAACAAAGAAAAGATAGTTTGTGGGAGACGGCCAAAGTGCGGCGCGGATTGCCGCGTCTCCGGGATTTCCGATCGGGCCTATCGGCAATCCGTCGTGGCGGTAGGTGTTGTGCAACGAATGGGCATATCGGTCAATGTCGGCGAAAGACAGGCGAATCGGCGGATCGTCCATTACATATTTCACGGTAGAACACATTTCAAGCCGCATGTTAACTCGAAGCCGCTCGTGGATAACCTGAGAAACAAGCGGTCGTTCCGTTGCGGCGGACAGCCCTCCGGCCTCGCGCTCGATAATCGAAGCCATGATAATAACCTGGTCCATTGTCATGCCCAATTCGTCCATTCGGTAGTGAAGCTCCTCGTCGAAACGCTCGCCGAAATTGTGCAACATACGCGTAATTATATCGCCGGGAAGCGGGTTTACGGGGATTTGATATGTGTCAGGAAAAAGATAGCCCTCCAAGCGGTTGGGGCGATCAATGGGAACGTCCATTAAAAATCCGAAGCTGAAATGCCCGTTTTGTGCGACATTAATAAATTCCTCGGCAGAGAAAAATTCGCGCTCCTCAAAATATTCTGCCATGTCGCGAATCGTCCATCCCTCGGGAATTGAAATGGTTTCATGCGGCGCAACATCCTGAGTGCGGCGACGCAAAACACGGTCAATTTCTACGCTCGACATATTTAGGTTAAGTGTAAATGTCCCGGGTGCATAATCGGCAGTCGCGCCGCGAACAAACAGCTCAAGCTGATACAGCCAGCGATTTTGGATAATACCTTCATTATACAGCCGCTGTGCAAGATCATTAACCGACGTTTCCTCGTCAAGGACAAATTCGAAGGAATAATCCCGACCTTCGGCAAGCAAATCGGCGGCAAGACGCTCACCCTCGCTATGCCCCCATCCAAACGCGCCGAAAACAAAAAACAGCACAACAATCATAAGCACGAGGTTTAAAAGCATCCCCAAAACGTACTTTAAAATGTTGACTGCTGTGTCTGCGGCGTTTTTATCTTCCTTTGGTTCTAATGGGTCGTGCGTTCGTTTTTTATCATCTCTCATGACAAATTCTCCTCCCACTCATTAAATAATATCTCCAATCGTGCCTCAAGCGCAACCTTTTCTTCAAACACTTCCTGTGCGGCGGTGGCATTCGTATTAATTTCCGGGCTTTCGAGCCTCTCGTCGCACAGCGCGATTTGGTCTTCGACCTCTAAAATTTCAGCTTCGAGCTTGGCCGTGCGTGATTTTTTTCGCCGCGCCTCAGACTCAAATTCCTTCTTACGCAAATAAACAGATTTAGCGTTGGTGTTTTGCGAGTTGATGGGGGGTGGGGGTTTTTCGATTGTTTTTTTTTCTATATAGTAATCATAGTTGCCTGCAAATTCGCCCAAACCTGTCGGATGCATTTCGATAATTTTCGTTGCTGTATTGTTAATAAAATAGCGATCGTGCGAAACGAAAATTAACGCACCGGAGAATTCCCTCAATGCGGCTTCGAGACTTTCCTTTGAAAAAATATCAAGATGGTTGGTTGGTTCGTCGAGTATTAAAAAGTTTGCCCCCGCAAGCATAATTTTAGACAGTTGCACGCGCCCGCGCTCGCCGCCCGAAAGCGCGGAAATAGGCTTAAAAACATCGTCGCCAATGAACATGAACGCCGCAAGCGTTGTTCGAATTTCCGTTTGAGTCAAACGCGGATAGGTGTCGGCGATTTCTTGAAAAATCGTCTTCTGTTCAGATTCCGGCGAAAATGCAAACGACTGGTCGTAATAACCCATGCGCACGTTTACGCCTTCGCGAACGCGTCCCGAAAGCGGAGCAAGATTTTTCGCAATAATTTTTAACAGCGTGGTTTTGCCGATGCCGTTTGCTCCGATAAGCGCGATTTTGTCGCCCTTTTTTATTTCGAAGGAAATATCGCTAAATAATTTTTTTCCGTCAAACCCCATCGACAATTCTTCCGCAAACAAAACATCATTGCCCGAGTTTATGCGCGGGCGCAATCGTAATCGCATTTTTGAGGGGTCGGCAACCGGTGCGTCGATTCGTTCGATTTTGTCCAGCATCTTCTCGCGGCTTTTTGCGCGAATTAACGCCGCTTCGGTTCTGAAGGAGCGAATTTTTTTTACAACATCCTCGTGATGCTTGAGGACTTTTTGTTGCTCCGCAAATGCTTTTTCCGCCAAAATGCGGTCGGCGGCTTTTTTCTGCACAAAAAAACTGTAGTTTCCGCCGTAAACCACAGATTTCTTATGCTCAATTTCAATTGTCTTGGTACAAACTTTATCCAAAAAATATCTGTCATGTGAAATTACAAGCACTGCGCCGGGAAAATTTCGCAAATAGTCTTCGAGCCACGCAACACTTTCGATGTCGAGATGGTTTGTCGGTTCGTCAAGAAGGAGAAGGTCGCTGCGCCGAAGCAACAGCTTGCCCAGCATGGCGCGTGTTCGCTGACCGCCCGACAGCGACGAAAACCCCTGCGTCCATTGTTCGTCGGAAAAGCCAAGCCCGCGAAGCACGCCTTTTAGGCGACTTTCGGCTTCATATCCGCCTTCGTCTTTGAATCGGAAAAGCAAATTATCATACCGCTTCATGGCTTCCGTAAGTTTTTCGCCCGAGAGCGCACCCATTTCTTTTTCAAGCGTTCGAATTTCCGATTCCATTTTTCGGATCGGTAAGAAGACGCTGTTTAATGCGTCGTACAGTGTAAAAGCGTCCTCGTCGGCCGAGGCTTCTTCATTCAATTGAGCCAAATATCCGATTTTAATCCCGCCGCGTTTTGAAATTTCGCCTTCGTCGGACTGCCATTCGCCTGTTATTATGCGGAAAACAGATGTTTTGCCCGCGCCGTTTACTCCAACAAGCGCGACTTTTTCGCGTTCCTCCAGCATAAACGACACATCGGTTAAAATTTCTTCCACGCCAATCGCTTTCGCGACGGACTTCATCTGAAAAATCATTTTATCGCCTTTCCGTTGCCTTTCCATGGTCACTCCACGCGCCCTTTAAGCAGTAAACAACCAGAGCAATCCCGGTCATCGCGGCAAATGCAAGCTTAAACCACGGCGAAATATCCAGCGGCGTAAAAAATCCTTCAACGAACGCGGCAAAAATAAGCAACACAACAATAAGCGGAATCAATTTAACGGCTTTTTTCGCATGGAAAATCAGCGACTGCGCCCTGGTAAATTCGCCGGGAACAAGCAACCCCTTGCCCAACAATAAACCGCCGCCGCCCGCAAAAAAAATAGCGGCAAGCTCGGTTACTCCGTGCGGAAGTATCAGCGAATACGCAACCAACATATCCGCCCCTTCCGCATATAAAAACCCAAACAATCCGCCAACAATAACTCCATTGTAAAATAAAATGAGCAGAGAAAAAATGCCCGCAAAAATGCCGAGCGCAAAAGTGTTAAGTGCCACCATCGTATTATTCGTGATAAAAAACGCGCTCATAAACGATCCGTCCCATGTGACAACGCCATCGTTAAGGTCGGGCGTCTCCCCCGGTACAAATCCGTCCGCCATTCCCGCAGGCATAACTTCGCTAAGCCGCGCCGAATCTCCCACGACATAAAACCCTGCAAACATCATGCCAAGCACAAAAAAAGCCGCCGATAAAACCCAATATTTATAGGTTTCACGAACGGTCTGAGGGATGGTATGTGAAAACAATTCCGCTACTTCGCCAAAACTACCGCGTTCGCGAACATGAAAATAATTGTGGCTTATGCCAATAAGGCGATTTAAATAAGAAACGGTTTGACTGCCGGGATAATGTGTTTTCGCGTAAGTCAGATGAAATCCTGCAAGCCGATAAAGTCGCGCAAATTCACGAACTTCATCGGCTTCGGCTTTTTTAATCCCGCCGTGCTTTTTTAATCGGGCATTATATTCTTCAAGTTTTGTCCAGCTTTGCTCGTTTTGTGTCGTAAATGTTACTTCCTTCATTGTTGCAACTCATTTTGGTCAACGGCAAGGTTAATCAAGTCGCTGTACCAAAGCAAGGATTCTTTGTACGCCATATGGATTTGGTCGATTGATATATTGCGAACAAGCGCGACACGGGAGATTTCCTTCCAGTGTCCCATTTCGTACTGTTGTACGAAGAATAAAACGCTGTAATATTCTCCTGTTTGCTCAACAAGTGCGTGATGTATTTGCGGCGGGACGAACACCATCTTAAAGGCTTCTTCGATAGGAATATCCAATACGACGTCCAAGACAGAAAATAGCCCCATAAGGAAAAGATTCTCCTGCTGAATTGCCAATTCAAAGTGCCGCGCAAGGTTTTCGCAAAATTTTGCGCGGATAAGAGACAGACGCATGATTTCCGAAGGGCTGTCCACACATAGTGCGTTTGAAACCGCAGTCGAAACCCATTTTTTGATCTCTTTTTGGCCAAGCATCGCCGCGGCCTGATTCAGATTTTTAATCTCCGAACGCGATTTACTTGCTGTGTTTACAAGGCGCATAAATTGGATTGCAAGCGCGGTATCCTGACGAACTGTTCGTGTAAAGGTTTGGAAATCGAAATCGTCTTGGCTGACAATGTTCAGAAGTTGTATATAGTTTGTTTTAAGCGGCGACAGTGTGTTTTGCCGAGCATTTGACGGAATATGAACCTTATAAAACGCGCCGTCAAACCAATCAACCTTTGAATCACGATGCAAAATGATTTGGTCAAAAACCGGCTTTTCGCTTATATCGGTCGCAACGATTGTGGTTCGTGGAAATTCTCGCTTAACAAGCACGGAGTACTCCAAAAGCTTTGTTAGCGGAACTTTTAAAAATACATAGCTGATGTATGGCGCAAGCTGTGCGACATCGGCAAGCTTTCCTTTGTAATACGCCGCAAATTTGAAGCCCAGTCGCTTGAATCGGTCGCATCTTTCAAGCACAGCATCGTCAACGACGATTCTCTCGTCCAAAAGAAGAACCATTTTTTCGGTGTCTTGCAAAATATTTTGTTCGAGGTCGGTAAAAAGCTGAATTTGCGTTATCGGCACAAACACGGGTTTACTTTGCGTAAGCGCATCAAGTCCGACGTCATTAATGAAATCGATGAAGGGCGAATCCATAGCCCTGTCCAATGGATTGGATTTAGTGGATTCCAAGATGGCATTGCCGTATTGTGCCGCCATATAATAGCCTTCAACCTGCATTTGATCGGTAAATAGCGGTTTAGGCACGATTAACAGATTCATGGACAGCTCCCTTCGAAAATAATTTTTATAACTATATCATATTGTCGTAATTTTATTCAAGATTTTTCGTTTTTTTATTAAACATTGTTTGACAGACGCCTTCGCACGGAGAAAAGCATGTGTGCATAGCATGGGAAAAAAGGGGGAGTTCTCATGAAAAAGCGCATCGGACTCGCACTTTCCGGCGGCGGCATTCGTGCGGCTGTTTTTCATTTGGGAGTACTTTGCGGACTGGCGGAGGCGGGGCAATTTTCAAAAA
>WRHA01000345.1 GCA_009783395.1 Defluviitaleaceae bacterium | reverse complement strand
GAGCGCGTCGGCTTTTGGGCCGACATGGACGACCCCTACGTCACTTATCACAACGACTATATCGAGTCGGTGTGGTGGGCATTAAGTGAAATTTTCAAAAAAAATCTCATCTATAAAAGTTATCGTGTTGTGCCATACTGCCCCCGTTGCGGAACGCCGCTTTCAAGCCACGAAGTAGCGCAGGGGTACAAGGATGTAAAAGAGGATTCTGTTTACGTTTGCTTCAAATCCGCCGAAGCCGATAACGAATTCTATCTCGCATGGACAACAACGCCGTGGACACTGCCGTCAAACGTCGGGCTTTGCGTTAATCCCAAGGAGGAATATGCCAAAATTTCGCACGACGGACGGGTCTATATTTTGGCAGAGGCACTGGCTGAAAAATTGTTCGGCGAAAAAGAAGGCGGGTATAAAATTCTGGAAACTTTTGCCGGAAAAACGCTTGAGGGAAAAAAATATGAACCGCTTTTTGATTTTGCAAAAAATGCAGATGTTGGCGAAAATTATTGCCAAGTCGTTTGCGACGCATATGTAACGCTTACCGACGGATCCGGCATTGTGCATATCGCACCGGCATTCGGTGAAGACGATGCGAGGATTTGTAAGGCATATAATATGCCGCTGTTGCAATTCGTTGACGCGCAAGGAAATTTCACCGACGAAGCCTATCTTTTCGCGGGCAAATTTGTAAAGGATGCCGACCCGCTAATCGTTCGCGAATTAAAAGAACGGGGACAGCTTTTTAGAAAATTATCCTACACACACAGCTATCCGTTTTGCTGGCGATGCGATACTCCCCTACTCTACTACGCCCGCGACGCATGGTTTATCCGCACAAGCAGCCTGCGCGAACAACTTTTAGAAAGCAACAGCGCGGTCAACTGGTTGCCCGGTCATATGAAAGAAGGTCGATTTGGCGACTTTTTGGAAAATGTAATCGACTGGAGCATCTCGCGAGAGCGGTACTGGGGAACGCCGCTTCCGATTTGGGTTTGCGAAAACGAAGCCTGCGGGCATCTGCACTGCGTAGGAAGCATCGCCGAACTGCGCGAACGCAGTCCCGAAACTCCTTCCGATATCGAACTGCACAAGCCCTACATTGATGCAGTAAAATTCCCATGCGATAAATGCGGCGGTCAAATGTCACGCACGCCGGAGGTCATTGACTGCTGGTTTGATTCCGGCGCGATGCCCTTTGCGCAATGGCATTATCCCTTCGAAAATCGCGAAAAATTTGAAAGTTTATTCCCGGCGGATTTTATTTCCGAGGCTGTCGACCAAACACGCGGCTGGTTTTACTCGCTAATCTCCATTTCGACGATGCTTTTTGGCAAATCATCATACAAAAACGTAATCGTAATGGGGCATGGCTTGGACGAAAACGGGCAAAAAATGAGCAAATCGAAAGGCAATGCCGTTGAGCCCATGTCCGCCCTTGAAAAACACGGCGCGGATGCGATTCGCTGGTTTTTAATCTCCGGAAGCTCACCATGGCTAAACTTCCGCTACAGCGACAAAACCGTCGAAGAAGGCGCACGCCGATTTATGGGAACGCTTTGGAATACGTATGCGTTTTACGTGCTTTACGCACAGATCGATAAATTTGACCCATATAAATATGAAGAAACAGCTCCGTCTGTTTTGGATAAATGGCTTCTTTCGCGGCTTAACAGCCTTGTGAAAAAAGTAGACGCCGCGCTTGCGCGATACGAACTAACCGAGCCGACACGCGAGCTTGATAAATTCGTTGATGATTTGTCAAACTGGTATTTGCGCCGCAGTCGCGAGCGTTATTGGGGCGCGGAAATGACGGCGGATAAAATCAGCGCGTATAAAACACTGCATCACGCGCTTGTTACCGTGATAAAACTGGCCGCGCCGTTCGTTCCGTTCATTACCGAGCAAATTTATCAAAATCTTGTCACAAACCTCGACTCCGCCGCGCCGAAAAGCGTGCATTTATGCGATTTCCCCATAAGCGACGAAACCGCGATAAACACGGAGCTCGAAACACAAATGTCCATCGTCATGGATGTTGTTGTTCAGGGACGGTCGGCGCGAAATGTTGCGAATCTGAAAATACGCCAGCCTCTTTCCGAGATGCTCGTTGTATCAAAACCGGTGGGCGAAAAGTTCATGGATATAATCAAGGATGAGCTTAACGTAAAGTCAATCCGCTTTATCGACGACGCCTCGGAATACTCTTCGTATCGCTTCAAGCCGCAGCTTCGAACACTCGGCCCGCGATACGGAAAGCTCGTTCCAAAAATCACACAAGCCCTGAACGCCGCGCCAAATGCGGCAATGGACGCACTGAAGGCAGGCGGGTACAAATTCGAAACCGACGGTACACCGGTCGAAATTACCATGGAAGATGTACTAATTGAACCCCTGCAAAAAGAGGGCTTTGCCGCCGCAAGCGAAAAAGACGTAACCGTCGTGTTAAACACAACCCTCACGCCCGAGCTTATCGAAGAAGGCAACATGCGCGAGTTAATAAGCAAATGGCAAAACATGCGCCGCGAGGCCGACTTCGAAGTCACCGACCATATTTTTGCAGGATATAGCGGATGCGAAGAAAAACTTGCCGCCGTAATCGAAAAAAACTCCGCCGAAATCGCGGCAGAAATTTTGGCGCAAAGCATCACCCAAACCGCCCCGCCCGACGGCGCATTCGTAAAAGAGTGGAATATAAACGGCAAAAAAATCGAAATGTGGGTAGCACGCCAAGCACGCCAAGCGTGCATTGGACGCCGTTAGCATCTTCGTGTGTCGACGTGTTCGTCTCGAAGCCGGATACGGTTTTGCGGGGCAAAAAAAGGGGAGCATTTCTTATGAAAAAATTGCAGAAACATAGTTTATTGTTATTGCCGGTAATTTTGCTCAGTTACCTTGTTGTGGGCTTCCCGGATGGAGCATTTACCATTTCATGGGATGCCATGCAACACGGCATGGGACTTGTTACATTCCATTCGGGAATCATTCTTGTCGGTTATTCGGTTACGTATACCTCCGCCGGGGTAATTCTTGCGTGGATTAACAGATTTATGAAATTGCAAACCGTGTATCTGCTCGGCCTTGCCATAATGGGGCTGGGATTTGTCGGTCTTGCGTTTTCGACCAATTTTATAGCCGCACTTGTAGCCATAACTGTTTACGGATTTGGTGCCGGAGCAATGGCCTCAAGCATGAACGCTTATATGGCAAAGCATTTTACCGCCAAACATAACAACTGGATGCATTTCTTTTGGGGTGCAGGCGCGGCCATAAGCCCCTTGATTATGGGGCGTCTACTTATTTTAGAAATCAATCCGTATACCGACTATGTTTACGAATACAGCTGGACAGCCGGCTACCTTGTTATCGCGGCTATCGTTGGCATTGTTGGTTTAATACTTATACTCAGTATGTACAAAAAAATCTGGACAAATGACGACACCGCCACCGAAGAAGAGGGCATAGCCGAAAAAAAATCAGAAAAGAAAAGATACCTGACAAAAAAGCTCCACCAATTTATAGAAGTTTTAACCTTCTTTTTCCTGGGCGGCACAGACTATACGGTGGTATTCTTCACAAGCACAGTCTTTATGGTCGAATACGGGCTTTCAATTGCCCATATCGCAATATTTTCCACCGTTTACTATATTGGCATGACTTTGGGGCGGCTGATATTCGGCTGGTCGGCAAAGTACATTTCAGAAACTGTCATAATTCGAAGCGGCATCGCAATCGCATCCGCCGGCATTTTAATCCTATGGTTTGCAACCGCCATAATGAACTTAGCAAACATCGACCCGCGCACAATCGGCATTTTGGGCATGGCGATAGCAGGTTTTGGGCTGGGTCCCCTGCTCCCCACTCTGGTAAGCGACACATCAAACCGATTTTCTCCAAAAATTCTCTCAAAACTGGTCGGCTACGAGCTTGCCGCCTTCGGCGCGGGCATCGCTGTCCTGTTTTTCCTAACAAGCATGGTACTTACATTTACAACCTACGCCGCACTTTTCCCCATCGTTTTAGCCTTCGTTATCCTCGTCTGCATCTGCAATGAAATTTTGATTTATGTTAATGGGAAGAAATAAGGGCATCGTGTTCGATGGAGATTTGATTATTTGTTTGTGCCTCTCAGCTTCAATTTCCATTGTCAGCAAAAATCAACGAATCCGGCGCGTTCAAAATGTTATTCTTTTTATCCTGCTCCCATTTCTTTTTACAATCGGCCAAAAACTTAGTTTTCTCGCTCTCTGAATTGCAGATGCTTAAAGTCAGACGTCGAATATACAGCACCAAATGATTTATGTTGACAGGCTTTTTTTTCAGGTTATTTGCAATATATATGGATATAAAATCATAGTCGCTTGACAGCACAAAGCCAAAATTCGCGCCTTTTAAAGCCTGTTTAACGGCGTCAGAATAACCCGTTATTTCTTTTCCAAAGCCTGTCTGTAAAAAACCTGATATCTCGTCATCTGTAAAATCAACCATTGTACCCGGATAGTTTTCTGATAATACATGCTCCGTGTTTCTAAGTTTCAATTTCAGATAATATGGACATTGATATGATGCAAACAGCCCTGCCGCCAAAAACGCAGCCGGAATATAAATTCCATACATATTAATTTTCCTGCGGTTCATTTCGACTGTTGCATTTTCATAAGGAATAAGCGTCAAATTCGGAAAGCAGGGTATGGCATACACGCGCTTATTATCATCAATTTTTTCACAAGCATCCTCGTAATCCGTCAAACGTTCAGCAACAGAATCTGCGTCTTTATTTAAGAATGAAAATGTATTACGCAAATTTGGAGTAAACGAAAAAAATGTGCTGATGTCTTGTGCATTAGTCACCTCCAAAAGTTTATTCATTTCCGAGACTTTAACAGTGTCGTAATACTTATATTCACCTACATTCAATGTGCCGTTTTCATATTCGTTGGCGGTGTCATAATTCAAAACTACAGCAAGCCATACTGCTTCCTTGCGTTCGCCGGTTGTATTAACGGTTTTCAAAAAAATTTTCAACTTTTCAACATTGTTTTCTTCGGTTATGTCTTTAACCGACGCATTATAAATCAAGAGCTTCGGTGCCATTTTGCCCGTTTTATAATGCTTAAAAAACGCATATATCCCCAATATTTTTTCCACCAAAGGTTTTACCGTATACAAAAATTCTTTAAGAGCATTGGAATATCGCAATCTATATTCTTGTACCAACTCTTCCGTATATGAAGGACTAAAAAGTTTTTCTGAAAATTCGCCGTAATCATTGTAATATGCCTTGATATACTTGCAAAATTCGGCTTCTACATCTTTTTCCAACTCGGTAAAATCGTGAACTTTTACGGGGCTTCTTACTAATCTAAGTGCAAATTTTTCATCAAAATCAGCCTGTAAAAGCTCTTTCTGCGTCCTGTTTTGCAGCATCTCCATATCATTCAACATCAGATAAATATAATCAACATGGTTTTTTAAAAAAACATTCAGCTTGCTTAATTCATCATCTATTTCATTTTTAATTTCAGCAGAGAAATTTTTTACATACGCCTTAAACAAATTGCGAACTTTACTTCGCATAATGCGAAAATTGTCAATATCACTATGTTCAAACAATGAATGACCAAAATCATCATTCTTATTAAGAAAACCTATATTAGACGACTTGCTCCGCGACTCAATCATTTCAATTAACAAACGAAGAAAACCGGAGTCTTTGTCTAAGGGGATTTCATGCAGTTGCTTGCCCACAGCTCTCACATCTTTTAAGTCTATCAGAAAACCAATTTCACCGTTTTTGTCTTTAAAGTATGAATAAACAGCCGGTTTAAATTTATTCAAAAATTCATTAAAATCGCCCACAAGCAACCGCTTGTGGATTTCTTTTACGCTTTGGTCGCCAAGACCGATGTTCTTCTGTTTGAAGTTTAAGATAGAAGACAGATTGCCAATGTTTGGGTTGATGACATCAAAAAAGATAGTGCGATTTATTTGCTCCAAAGTTTCCCACTGTGCCATTAAAAATTCCCCTAACTTTCTGCCAACAGGTTGAACAATTCGTCGCTACTCAAATTCGCAGTTTTCATTGTTGCACCACTGCTTGATTTTTTTTGCCCGCAATCCGATATTGTGACAACGCCGCCGCCGACAGGGCATACAGCGATGGAGTTTTCGGTTATAACAGGTAAATTATTTACAAAAAATGATGTCGAGCCATTTAACCACGGGGTTATGGGAACTACCTGCGGGCAAGGTTGCGAAACGCCGCTTGCCATGCTTGTAAGAGTTGTACATGTCCCAAATCCGCCAATTTTCCTGTCCATCATATTTGCTATTTGTTTATTTTCCATTTGTCTGTCCGAAGAGCCCGGTATATCCAAATTTGCAGGGCTACTTCCCATTGCGCAACGGCACTGCGCCCCGTCTACAACATATGTCATAAGACAACCCCCATCTGAAATCTATAAACGAACCAATCCGCTTGCGTTTATTTCAATGTCTCCGTTTAATAAAACACTGCTTGCGTTAGTTTTAAATTCAAGCTCTTTCTCTGCTGAAATTGTTAATTTATTCTTTAAGCCAAGTTCAATTTCTGCACTTTTTATCAACAATGCACCATCACTTTTTATGATAATCCCTTGTTCATCTTCAAGCTCGAGAGACGATCGGTCGTCCTTTGCACGCATCCTTACACTTTCTGTGTTCATTTTTAGCTCATTGCCAAACGCATAAAACGACTTTTCTTTTTGACTTTCCAAAACTTGGCTTAAGTCTTCATGCAAAAATGAAGAAGAAATATATGCATTTTCTTCATCATCGTCAGGGAAGTACAAACTTACCGAAGCCCCGATTTCCGGCATAGTAAACACTCCGAAGTGCATATCCTCGCCTTCGCCGGAATACACAGTAACAATCTCTAACCGTTCAGAATCCTCTGCCTCTTCCTCATCAACTTCCAAATAAACGCTTGCATGATTTGGTTTGTCCTTATCAAATCCAAGCACTTTTCCCGACAGCGAAGCTCCGGCAATTTTCCGATTGCACACATAAGGAACATTAAAACCCTCTGACGGTGTAAGGGTATATGTATTAAACAGAACGCCCTCACGCAATTCTATCATCTTTTTGATAATGTAATAAACATCACCCTCAAACGAAACTTTATCGCATAAATCATAATACTCCGTGCTTATCCCGATATATTCAGGCAATTCAGCATTGAAATAAAAATCCTTTTTAAATACTTGTCCGTCAAAATTTTTGGTATCACCATCGGGAAAACCAACAAGAATCTCTAGCTTTCCGTTTTCTTGAGGCTTTGTACTTATTGCCAAATTTGCATGGGAGGCGATCCGCTTCAAAAATTGCCAATCAGTCTCCCTGTATTGAACAATTAAATTCTCCTGTTTCATGTCTCCCAAGGCATCGCCCGAAAGGTCGCCGCCATACTTTTCTCGTACGATTTTGTTAAATATATTCACATACTCTTTTTCCGAATTGTTATAGCGTTTTGTAGTTTCCTCGCCATCAGCTTCAAAGGAGCGGCTGATTAAATTCAATTTAATAAATTTTTCACCCGCATTGAGCAATATTTCAAAATTTTCTAATATCCCATCAAAAATAAACTTACCATCTGCTTTGTTAGGATATTTAATAATAATTTTAAATTCTGACTTAGAGCCAATTGACAATACATCGTTTATCTTAACAACATCATCTAACAGCCCAAAAACATAGACTCTCGCATGTTCGGAAACTCTTTCGTCAATGCGAAAATCAAAGATTTTTGCAAGTGATATGAAATCGTTTTCAACTTTTATTTCTTCGTATATCTCATAGGAATTCATCATACTTGCCTCCTTTAAGCCTTTTAAATTTCACACCAACAGGCAGACGCCTTAAAATACTCTCACATAAATATATTGACACAATTACATGAAGCACTTCGTCGTGGCGCATAATAAAAAAATGTTTATCCGGAAAATCCCCGGGCTTCAATTCGTGCAAGTTTTTATCTGTTTTTATAAAATCAGTTTCTAATTTCCAATATGTTTTAGTCATGATTTTTTCCAGTTCTTCATCGTCATACTTTTCTTTTATTACTCCGTTCAAAGCATCTTTTTGTATTTTTTCCAAAACAGGAGATTTTTCAATAAAACTAAACGGAATAGCCGCAAGTTCCGGCTCATACAGCTTACAAATCGCAAGTATTTCGGGCGACATAAAAAAGTATATATTGAAACCGATTTTTTTCTCAATAAAATCAACAAAAGTAAATTTCTTAAACTTATCAACATGTACGCCGGTGCTTTTAGACAATAAGGATTCCCTTATGCTAAAATCAAATGACTCGCGGATTCTTTCATCACAATACATTTTGAAATATTCCACTCTAAGCAATCTCCTCGTTAATAAGAATGGGCTTCCCATACAATTCGCTAGTGTAGATTTTCGTTTTTCCAGTAAAATCGGCATGTGTAATGGCTTTTTTCAGTACATATATAAAATTTTCGGCAAACTCAAATAAATTTTCACTTATTATATTGTCGATATCGCTCAAACAAATTTTGCCGGCAATTTTAAGTCTTTCTTTTTCTAAGTAGTTTCGAACAGTGTCAATATCTGAAAAAAAATCACTCACATCTGTTTCTGCAATTTTTACATAGTTCTCAAGATACCACTTTTCGCTGTATAAATGCACATCGTAAAAATACTCGCCATACAATAATTTTGAACGCAACATAACAAAGCCTATATAAGCAGGTTCTGTTTTCAAACTTTTTATCAAATCAAAAATGGAGTCAGCTATATTTTGATATTTTTGCACAAAGGATTTCTCATCGGCAATAATAGTTTCTTTTATATTATTCACCGTAGAATGTATAAAAGGCAGGGCAACTTCATTTTCAAACTTTATCAAATGCTCGTTTTTATGCTGATGAGTTTCCATAAAGAAGCGCGCTCCTTTTCAACATGCATCGTCACAAATGACTTCATGAAATTCTTCACATTTTTGAACTATGATATTTTTACGTTGGAGCCTTCCAAATCAACATTCGCCGCCATTTTTATTGAACTACCCGACGCGCTCAAATCAATTCCCGCCTCGGATTGAATCACTATTTTCCCCCGTGATTCCATTGTAAGATCATCACCTGTCTCAATTTTCAGCGGCTTGTCCGACCTTATTTCAACAGAATCCTTAGACATTCGAATAAAAGTATTTTCGGACGAGGCTATGGAAATTTCATCTTCGTTTATTTCTATTATTTTTCCGTTTGGCGCAGAGATTATCTTGGTTTCGGGTGTGATATTATCAGGCAAATCTTTCTCCCTGCGCGAACAGGTGCAAAATGCGTTCTTTTCCTTATTATTCGGAAAATACAACATCACCGTATCGTCTTCCTCCGGCATAAAAAACCATCCACCATGGTCATTTGCGGCATAAAGTGTGGCATAAGGAAAAAGAATGGGGTTTTGTGAATCTTCATCTTCAAAGTCTTCGATTTTTACTTTTAGCTTTGCCAATGAATCATCGCTTCCGTCATTTGCCAATACCTTACATTTTAAAGATACTCCTGAAATTTTATCATTAAAAATTTCTTCTTCAGACAAGTCGTCGGAAAGTTCAACCGTGTAGATAATTGCACCTTCAATAATGTTTGCTTCAAGTGATTTGCATAATAAATTACTGTTGCTTATGTTTTCACCGGTGTAATTGAATTTCGAGCCAATAAAACAGTCACGCGTATCATCCCCTTTTTCATAGCCTTTTTCCAATGCGAAAAAGTATGACATCTTTTCCTTACCGCCGACTATGCTTTTGCTCACAGAAATCAATCTATCATCATCAATGTTAAAAGACCCCTCGTCAATTTCTTCAACAAATTTAAATTTCGGCTTTTCCGATGTGTAATCGGCGACAAGACCGGTGCCTGCCCTTGATGCCATACGGATTAAAAATTCCCAATCCGTTTCCTTGTATTGAAGGGCAAATTCCTCAATAGATTCATCTGCATAATCCCCTGTCGAACAAACCCCTGCCCCTGCAACAGCATCAACTAAATCGCCGTAAGTAGTTTCTTTGTTTT
>WRHA01000344.1 GCA_009783395.1 Defluviitaleaceae bacterium | reverse complement strand
TAAGATAACGACGGAAAATCCGTCACCACCTACACGCTCGCATATGCAAACAAAACACCCTTCCCCCGCATAAATACAACGCCGCCTTGTATGGAAGGCGAGGATTTAGTATACTGAGGTTGCAATGGGCAGGTATTCCCTGTGTTTGTAGGTGATGGTACGAATCACTTACACTCCCCATGAGGTGTTTCCGCACCGTCATGGGCCTTGCGCTTTTTTTATTTCTGTTGCATCGACCTTCTTATCTCTACCGACTGTACATATTTTACCATGTTTAAACAGCGACTGCAAGTGTTGCATTTTTGCGCACGGAAAAAATCGGTGCGAAAAATCGGTGCGGGTAGCCACACTACCCGCACCGATTTGAAAAATCTTTTTAATTGTGTACATCGGACGTCCACGGTGCCCAATGCACGCTTGGCGTGCTTTTTTATGAGCTAGGAAACTGAACCCGGCTTCGAGACGTAATGTCGCCTACCTCCGGATGTCCACGGTGCCCAATGCGCGCTTGGCGCGCTTTTTTATTTTTCGCGCACGACGCCCCTATTTTCACCACACGTTGGCGCACTTTGAAAAATTTCCGTAAATTCCGAAAAATTTTGTAAAAAAAGCCTTGACTTAAAAAAAATACACGGTATAATCATGTTTTGTCGGCACATCGTGTGGCGCGACACGCCCGGGCGCGTGTAATAACGGACGCGTGTCGAACGCGTGTAATGAACAGACCTTTATACGGAGGCTTCTATGCAAAATCAAAAGATTCGCATCAATTTAAAGGCATACGACCACAAGTTGATTGATCAGTCGGTTGTGCAAATTATTGAAACGGCAAAACGGACGGGTGCAGAAATTTGCGGGCCGATTCCCCTGCCGACAAAAAAAGAAATAGTAACGATTTTGAGGGCTGTACACAAATATAAAGACAGCCGCGAACAATTCGAAATGCGCACACACAAGCGCCTCATCGATATTCTCATGCCCACGCCGAAAACAATCGATGCGCTTACGCGTCTCGACTTGCCCGACGGAGTGGATATTGCGGTTAAAGTTGTAACACAAGGGCAAGGGGCGTAACCTCGCTATATAAATGAAAGGGTGCATCGCCATGAAGAAAGCAATTATCGGCCGAAAACTCGGCATGACACAAATATTTGCTGAAAACGGCACAGTGGTTCCCGTAACGGTTATCGAAGCGGGTCCGTGCGTTGTTGTTCAAAAAAAGACGCTTGAAAATGACGGCTATGCCGCGCTTCAGGTAGGGTTCGGCGATATTCGCGAAAATTTGGTTAATAAGCCGAAAAAAGGACATTTTGCCGCCCACCTCGGCGCAGATGCCAACGCAAAGCGCGTACTGCGCGAATTAAAGCTCGACGATTGTGATGCGTTTGAAGTCGGTGCGGAAATTAAGGCGGACATGTTCTCCGCGGGAGATTTGGTCGACGTGACCTCAACCTCCAAGGGTAAAGGCTTCCAAGGCGCAATCAAACGCCACAACATGCATCGCGGTCCGATGACACACGGTTCGAAATATCACCGCGGTCACGGCTCGATGGGTCCGGGAACAACGCCCGGGCGCGTTCGCAAGGGTAAAAAGCTTCCCGGCCACATGGGCGCGAGAAAAACCACAATTCAGAATCTCGAAGTTGTTCGTGCGGACGCCGATAAAAATCTGATTCTTTTACGCGGCGCGATTCCCGGAATCAAAGGCGCGCTTGTAACAATAAGAAGCACTGTGAAGGCTTAGAGCCTGTTGATAGGAGTTGGCAATCATGGCATCAGTAGCAGTTTTAAATATGAAAGGCGAGGCCGCCGGAAAAATTGAGCTTGACGATGCGATTTTCGGCGTTGAGATAAACAAACACGCCGTGCATATGGCGGTTGTTCAGCATTTGGCGAATCGTCGCCAAGGCACAAAAAGCACAAAAACCAGAGCCGAAGTTCGTGGCGGCGGCGCAAAGCCGTGGCGTCAAAAAGGCACAGGTCGTGCGCGTCACGGCACCTCAAATTCACCGATATGGACGGGCGGCGGCGTAATCTTCGCCCCAAAACCGCGTGATTTTTCCTTCAAATTGAATAAAAAATTAAAACGCCTCGCGCTGAAATCGGTTCTGACCGACAAAGTAAAAAGCGACAAACTAATCGTCCTGGACAACCTTGCGTTGGCCGAAATCAAGACAAAGGAAATGGTCGGTGTCTGCAAAAATCTCGACCTTTCAAAGGCACTTATCGTAATGGACGGCTCAAACGAAAACGTGGTTAAATCCGCAAGGAATATCCCCGGCATAAAAACCGCCGGCGTAAACACAATCAACGTCTACGACATCTTGAATCACGACAGTCTTGTAATAACCAAGGCCGCAATCGCGAAAATTCAGGAGGTGTATGCATAATGGCAGATTTAAAATATTACGATGTCATTTTCAAGCCTCTGATGACGGAAAAAAGCATGAGCCTCTTAGAGGAGCAAACGTACTCATTCTATGTACACCCGAAAGCCACAAAAACGCAAATAAAAGAGGCCGTAGAACGTTTGTTCAACAATGTGACGGTGGAAAAAGTAAACACGATGCACACGCATCCAAAAAAACGCCAACGTCGCGGCGCGAAATCCGGTCAAACCGTAGCCCGCAAAAAAGCAATAGTAAAACTAACACCGGGCAGCAGCCCAATTGAATACTTCGAAGGTATATAAGGAGAATCCTCATGGGTATAAAACGATATCGTCCAATAACCCCATCGCAACGACAAATGACTGTTTCCGATTTTGCGGAAATCACGAAATCAACGCCGGAAAAAAGCCTGACCGTTCACCTTAAAAAGCACAGCGGGCGCAACGGGCAAGGCAAAATAACTGTGCGTCATCGTGGCGGCGGAGCGAAAATAAAATATCGCATAATTGATTTCAAGCGCGACAAAGACGGGGTTCCTGCAAAGGTCGCCGCTGTTGAATATGATCCGAACCGCACGGCAAACATCGCGCTCCTGCATTATGCCGACGGCGAGAAACGCTATATCCTGGCACCAATCGGCGTAAGCGTAGGCGATAGTTTGATGAGCGGCATTGAGGCGGAAATTCGCCCCGGAAACGCGCTTCCCATGCGTATAATCCCCGTAGGAACCGAGATCCACAACATCGAAATGAAACTCGGACGCGGTGCGCAAATGGTGCGCTCGGCAGGAAATGTTGCACAGCTTATGGCAAAAGACGAAAAGTACGCCACTGTGCGTCTGCCTTCCGGCGAAATGCGTCTTGTTCCCGTAAACTGCCGCGCCACAATTGGACAAGTCGGCAATCCCGACAATGAGCTGATCAATATCGGTAAAGCGGGTAAAAAACGCCACATGGGCATCCGCCCAACCGTTCGCGGCTCCGTAATGAACCCGAACGATCACCCCCACGGCGGCGGTGAAGGTCGCGCCCCAATCGGTCGCCCCGCACCAAGCACACCATGGGGCAAGCCAGCACTGGGCTACAAAACGCGCAAGAAAAACAAGCAAAGCAACAAATATATTGTACGCAAACGCGGTAGTAAATAGGAGGTACGCACATGGGTAGGTCATTAAAAAAAGGTCCGTTCTGTGACGCGCACCTTATGAAAAAAGTCGAAGCGCAACTTGATACAACAAACAAATCCGTAATAAAAACGTGGTCGCGCCGCTCAACTATCTTTCCGGAAATGGTCGGTTACACAATCGCTGTTCACGACGGGCGCAAACACATTCCGATTTATATAACAGAGGACATGGTGGGTCACAGGCTCGGCGAATTTTCCCAAACCCGCACATATCGCGGGCACGGCAAAGACGCGGAAAAGCGAAGCAAAGTGAAGTAACGTAGATTAAGCGAGTTAAGCAGGAGGTTTTTGTCAATGAAGGGAACAAGCAGAAGCCAATATAAGCAGCAACGGAACGAGGAGAATCGCGAACGTCGTCCTCACGCAATCCATAAATATGCCCGTATTTCCGACCGCAAGGCAAGAATTGTTCTTGAGCAAATCAAGGGCAAGGGCGTAATGGAGGCCGCCGCGATTTTGCAATACAACCCGCGTTACGGCGCGTATCTTGTCGGGAAAGTTTTAAAGTCCGCCGTTGCAAACGCAGAGGAAAATTACCAGATGGACGCGCCGGACTTGTTCGTTGAAGAAGCCCTCGCAAACCAAGGGCCGACCATGAAGCGTATCCAGCCTCGCGGAAAAGGTCGCGCATACAGAATAAACAAACGCACATGCCACATCACGGTTGTGTTAAACGAAAGGGACTAAGCGTATGGGACAAAAAGTAAACCCCCACGGTCTAAGGTTGGGCATTAACAAAGAATGGGATTCCGTTTGGTATGCAGAAAAAGATTTTGCCAAATATCTGTTGGAAGACCATGATATTAGGCAGTTTATAAAAAATTATTACAAAAACAGAAAACCCATTCCCGTTGACCCGAAAATTGCGCGTATAACAATAAAGCGCACAACGAGCCGCGTGAAAATTACGCTACACACGGCAAGTCCCGGTATTATTATCGGGCGCAACGGCGAAGCGATAAAAAATTTGACGGACGCGGTGCAAAAATTGGTTGACAAACGCCGCGATGCCGATGCCGGAGAATACAAAGCCGACGTCGAAATTCAGGAAATTAAGCGTCCGGAACTGAACGCGCAACTTACAGCGGAAGTGATTGCAAAGGATTTGGAAAACCGCGTCACCTTCCGCCGCGCAATGAAACAAGCAATGACACGTGCGATGAAAAATGGCGCACGCGGAATAAAAACGGCTGTGTCCGGTCGTCTCGGCGGAGCCGATATAGCAAGAACCGAGCATTACCACGAAGGCACAATTCCCCTGCAAACTCTGCGTGCAGACATCGACTATGGTTTCGCCGAAGCCGACACGACTTACGGAAAACTCGGCGTAAAAGTGTGGCTGTACAAGGGCGAGGTTCTTCCGGGTCAGGAGCGCAGGGAAGAGCGGCCTTACAGGGGAGACAGACGGGAAGGAGCAGGCGACTATGCTAATGCCAAAAAGGGTAAAAAGACGCAAGCAGTTCCGCGGTCGAATGACCGGAAAGGCTCTGCGCGGTAATAAAGTAACCTACGGAACACACGGGCTTGTTGCAATGGAGCCTACATGGATAACCGCAAATCAAATCGAGGCGGCGCGTATCGTTCTGAACAGGACAATGAAGCGCGGCGGTAAGGTTTGGATAAAAATTTTCCCGGATAAGCCCGTAACCGAAAAGCCCGCCGAAACCCGTATGGGTAGCGGAAAAGGCTCGCCGGAATACTGGGTTGCAGTTGTAAAGCCCGGGCGTGTAATGTTTGAAATTGCGGGCGCGGATGACGAGCTTTCGCGCCGTGCATTAAAACTCGCCAGCTACAAGCTTCCGATTCGTTGCAAAGTAGTTTCGAAAGAAGAGCTTGAAGAAATCTTGGCAGAAAAAGAATCCGGAACACAGAGTAAGGAGGACTGAGCGTTATGAAATCCAAAAAATACCTCGAGTCCCTTAGCGATAAATCCGTGGAAGAATTGAATGTTGAGCTGGTAACAACAAAGAAAGAGCTGTTCAACCTGCGCTTCCAAAACGCCACAAACCAACTGGACAACACGGCGCGTATCCGCGAAGTTCGCAAGAACATCGCACGCATCCAAACGGTAATGACAAAGCGCGCCAAAGGTTTGGCATAGGAGGATTATAAATGGAAACTCAACGCAACTTACGTAAAACCCGCGTAGGGAAAGTTATAAGCGACAAAATGGATAAAACCATCGTTGTTGCGGTTGAAAACCGTGTTCGCCATCCCATAATAGGCAAAATCGTTAAGCGTACGTACAAATTAAAAGCGCACGACGAAACAAACGAATGCGGCATCGGCGACAGGGTTCGCGTAATGGAAACACGCCCTCTCTCGAAGGAAAAACGTTGGCGTTTGATCGCGGTTCTTGAGAAAGCGAAATAGTAAGTTGAAGCTTTGACGAACTAAGTGAACGAACTAGGTGAAATGAGGAATCCGAAATGATACAACAGGAAACAAGGCTTGCCTCTGCAGATAATTCCGGCGCGAAAGAGCTTTTGTGCATTCGCGTACTGGGTGGAAGTAAGCGTCGCTACGCAAATGTCGGCGATATAATTGTTGCCTCGGTAAAAGAAGCAACGCCGGGCGGCGCAGTAAAAAAAGGTGAAGTTGTGCGTGCCGTAGTTGTACGCACGGTTAAAGGACTTTCTCGTCCCGACGGTTCGTCCATCCGCTTCGACCAAAATGCTGCCGTTATAATCCGCGAGGATAAAACGCCGCGGGGAACACGTATTTTCGGTCCGGTTGCAAGGGAGCTTCGCGAGAAGCAATTCACGCGTATCGTTTCCCTCGCCCCCGAAGTTTTATAAGGAAATCCCGAAGCTTTACCCGGAGTTTTAAAAGAAATGTCGAGGGCTTCGCTCCCATAATTTTGAGAAGTTGGTGACACTATGAACAACAAGGTTAAATTAAAACGCGGCGACATGGTTCAAGTAATCGCTGGAAAAGAAGTAGGAAGAACCGGGCGCATTCTTCTGATCAACCGCGAAAAAGGCAAAGTTGTGGTTGAGGGGCTTAACATGCAGACGAAACACCAAAAGCCCAACCGTGCAAACCAGTCGGGCGGTATTACTCGCCGCGAAGCTCCGCTTCATATTTCAAATGTGATGTATCTTCACAAAGACAAACCAACCCGTATCGGATATAAATTCGAAGAATCCGGCGGAGAGTCCGTAAAGAAGCGTTATGCAAAATCTACGGGCGAAATTATAGATTAATGGAGGTATGACATGAGCAGGCTCAAAGAAATGTACGAAACGAATGTCGTACCCGGCATGATGAAAAAATTTGGCTATAAGAACAAGATGGCCGTTCCGAAAATCGAAAAAGTTGTCGTAAACATTGGCTTGGGCGAAGCGAAAGAAAACTCCAAGGTTATCGAACATGCCACCGGCGACTTGGCAACAATCACGGGACAAAAAGCCGTTGTAACAAAAGCAAAAAAATCTATTTCCGCGTTTAAGCTTCGTGCGGGAATGCCTGTCGGGTGCAAGGTAACCCTGCGCGGTGCGAAAATGTTCAGCTTCGTTGACAGGCTTATAAATGTAGCAATTCCGCGTGTTCGCGACTTCCGAGGCGTAAGCCCGGATGCATTCGACGGGCGCGGAAACTACACGCTTGGTATTAAGGAGCAGTTAATTTTCCCCGAAATTTCTTTTGACAAAATTGATAAACTTCGCGGAATGGAAGTAGTTTTTGTAACAACTGCCGAAACGGACGAGGAAGCTCGCGAGCTTTTAAGCCTGTTCGGAATGCCTTTTATCAGAGCAACCTAGCTTTTTTGAGACAAAGCAGAAAAGTAACGCTTTAGGAGGACTTCTAATGGCAAGAAAGGCACTGATTTTAAAAGCTGCAAAAAAACCGAAGTTTGCCGTAAGGGCATACAATCGTTGCAATATTTGCGGAAGACCACACGCGACATTGCGTAAATACGGCGTTTGCCGCATTTGTTTCCGCGAACTGGCCTACAGGGGACAAATTCCCGGCGTTCGTAAGGCCAGCTGGTAGGCGGTCGATCTGTCCAATCAGTCAATGAACATTAATTATGAAATTTTTAGCTAGGAGGATTGCCCATGTTATCCGACCCTATCGGGGATATGCTCACGAGAATCCGTAACGCAAACATGGCAAGGCACACAACCGTTGACATGCCGTCATCCAAAATGAAAGAGGCGATTGCCGCCATTTTGGTGAAAGAGGGATATGTAAAGGGTTATGAAATTGTGCCGACCGGCGTGAAGAAAACCATGCGTATCACCCTTAAATACGGCAGAAGCAAAAACGAGAAAGTTATTGCGGGCTTGAAGCGCATCTCAAAACCGGGGCTTCGTGTTTACGCCGGTTGTGAGGACTTGCCAAGAGTCTTAAACGGTCTCGGGCTTGCAATTGTATCAACAAACAAAGGCATTATGACCGACAAAGACGCCCGCGCAAATGGCGTTGGCGGAGAAGTCTTAGCTTTTGTTTGGTAAATTTTGAATGTTAAAAATTCGAATACAGGAGGTGCAGAATCATGTCAAGAATCGGAAAGCTTCCAATTACAATTCCGTCGGGCGTAACGATAACAATCGCCGCCGACAATGAAGTTACGGTAAAAGGACCTAAGGGTACATTAAGCCGCAAACTTTCACCGGACATGACCATCGCACAAGAAGAGGGCAAGTTGACCGTAACGCGCCCGAATGATTTAAAAAGGTTCAAAGCTCTGCACGGTCTTACTCGCACGCTAATAAACAATATGGTTATCGGCGTGACGGAGGGCTATGTGAAAAAGCTCGATATAATCGGTACGGGTTATCGTGCCGCGAAAGCCGGAAATAAATTAACACTGAACTTGGGATATTCCCATCCGGTTGAAATGATTGACCCCGACGGCGTTTTAAGCGAGGTCGAGGGTGCGAACAAAATCACAGTATCCGGCATCGACAAAGAGAAGGTTGGTCAGTATGCCGCGAATATCCGCGAAAAACGTTCGCCCGAGCCCTACAAAGGCAAGGGTATCAGATACGAAAACGAGTATGTAAGACGCAAAGCCGGCAAAGCCGGTAAGAAATAGTAAGGGGTTCGGTGCGAAATGATAAAAAAACCATGTCGCGCAGATGCGCGCAAAAAACGTCATTACAGGTTGCGCCGCAACCTTTCCGGCACGGCGGCACGTCCGCGTTTGACGGTTTTCAAGTCTAACAAATATATATACGCGCAAATCATTGACGATGTGAAGGGGCATACGATTGCGAGTGCCTCGACAATGGATGCCGCACTTGTTAAAGCCGAAAGCTTGAAGTCGACATCGAATGTTGACGCGGCAAAAATTGTTGGCACGCAGGTCGCTAAGAAGGCCATCGCGCTTGGTATCGAAGAGGTCGTTTTCGACAGAAGCGGATATATTTATCACGGCAAAATTGCCGCGCTTGCGGATGCTGCGCGTGAAGCAGGACTGAAGTTCTAAAGGAGAATTGTAAATGGCGATGACAAAAATTGACGCAAATTCCCTTGACCTCAAGGATAAAGTCGTTTCGATTAACCGCGTAACCAAGGTTGTAAAAGGCGGACGCACATTCAGATTTGCCGCGCTGGTTGTAGTTGGCGACGAGGCCGGTCATGTTGGTGTCGGGCTTGGTAAAGCGAATGAGATCCCCGAAGCGATTCGCAAAGGGAAGGAAGATGCAAAGAAAAATATGTTCTTCCTTGAGAAAAATGAAAACGATTCTTTGTATCACGAAATTTTAGGTCATTTCGGTGCGTCGAAGGTGCTTATGCGCCCCGCGCCCGAAGGAACCGGAGTAATTGCGGGGGGAGCGGTTCGCGCTGTTTTAGAGCTTGCGGGAGTTCGCAACGTCGTTACGAAATCAATCGGATCGAACAATAAGCACAATGTTGTAAAAGCCACGCTTGCGGGTCTTAAGCAAATGAAAACCCCGGCGATGGTGGCGCGTCTGCGCGGCAAGCCGGTTGAAGAAATTTACGAAGCGAGGAACTGACGATGTTAAAAATAACTTTGGTGCGTTCGCCCATTGGCGCGAAACCTAAGCATCGGGCAACGATTGAAGCTCTTGGCTTGAGGAAACTTAACGCCACTGTTGAGCAAAAAGATAACCCCGCAATTCGCGGGATGATTCATCATGTGAAGCATCTTATTAAAGTTGAAGAGGCCTAGACTGGCTTAGTACGGGTGTTAAATTTTGATGGAAGGAACGCTGGCGACGAAGTTGCATTTGTTTAAAGATGCGTCAGCGAATGGTGAAACTCCCATGAAACTTGGAGAACTTAAACCCGCCAAAGGCGCGACAACAAAAGATTGGCGACGCGGGCGCGGTCATGGCACCGGCAACGGAAAAACCGCCGGGCGCGGACATAAGGGACAAAAATCCCGCTCCGGAAGCGGCGGAAAAGTAGGCTTTGAGGGCGGACAAATGCCGCTGTATCGTCG
>WRHA01000343.1 GCA_009783395.1 Defluviitaleaceae bacterium | reverse complement strand
AAATAATTCGTGCCCGCGCGAAACGTAGTCACGCACGTTACCCGGTGTTAAACCCACACGATATTCGTGAGTTTTGATTTCCTTAACCGTACCAATTTTCATAGTTTTTGCAGTCCTTTCACAGCAAGAGAAATTTCCCCCGACCTTCATTCTAGCAAAAAAATCATAAAAATGTAAAATAAAAAAATCGGTGCGGGTAGCCACACTACCCGCACCGATTCTTTTTTAGCCCGTATAACCCTATCCGGCTTCGAGACGAACACCCCAATAACTCGAAGACGTCCACGGTGTTCATTGCACGCTTGGCGTGCTGCTAGTAGTTTCCGAGTGTTATTTCGTTGTCGCCCAACACTTCTGTGGATTTTGTTTTTTTATTGAAGCGCGTGGCGTTCTTTAGAATGCCTTCGAAGGTGTAAAACTCGTCGCTTTTCAAAAGCGGGAGCGAAACAGTTTGCTTCAGGCAGCCGGATTTGTAAATCGCGGTGATGAGCTCAACGGTTTTTCTTCCGTCATCGCCCGAAATAAGCGGGCGCGACGATGTTTCAACGGCTCGTAAAACATCGTCGATTTCGCCCTCGAATCCTTCATACTCGCGTGATGCAAAGGAATTATATTTGTCGGTGATTTCTCGTTCGAGTTCCGGGTTTGGGTCGCCAAAACCGTTTGGCTTGGATTTCTCTGCCGCAACAGAAAAAGGCGCGGCAATTTTTGCGTTTTCGCATTGCAAAACAATGCTTTGCGTGCCGCCGTGATGTACAACGGAGCTTGTAACATTCGCAAGTGCGCCGTTTGCGTATTTCAAAATCGCAAACGACAAATCCTCACACTCGGAATTATCGTGCATGACATTTGTAAGCACGGCGGTAACTTCGGCGGGCAGTTCGTCCTGAATCCAGTTAATCATGTCGATTTGGTGAACGGCATGGTTAAGCGTCGGACCGCCGCCTTCTTTTTCCCACGTTCCGCGCCACCATAAATCGTAATAACAATGCCCGCGCCACCAAAGCGAATCAACGTGAGCGCACCTTACCGCTCCCGCGACCCCGCTGTCGGCAAGCATTTTTAATTTGCTGATCATGTTCAAAAACCGGTTTTGCGCTCCGCATGAAAGAATTACTCCGTTTTTTCGCTCGGCCTCAAGCATTGCGTCGCATTCTGCCAAGCATGTCGCCATCGGCTTTTCGACAAGCACATTAAGCTTTGCATTCATGCAATTTATCGAAATTTCTGCATGAACATACGGCGGCGTGCAGTTTGAAACAAGGTCGATTTCAACGCCCGAAGCAAGCATTTCTTCGTGCGACGCAAAAACTGCCGCGTCCGTTAAGCCGTACTTTTCCTTGGCCGCTTGGGCCTTTTCAGGAAAAATGTCAACCAGCGCGACGATTTTGCACCGTTTTGCAAATTTCAAATAGCTTCCGATATGCGCTCCGGAAATATTTCCGCATCCGACAATTGCTATTTTTACCATAATTGCACCTCGCTTTTTTGTGAATCATTATAGCACACGGCATAACGATTCCAACTTTTTTCGTATATGCAAAACCCTTTTCGGCAATGATAAATAAGGCGACCGCAAAATATTTTAGGGGGCGTTTTACATGCTTCGTGGTTTTAAAATCCTTGCCGTTTTATTTTTGTGCGTGATTTCGGGCTACGCACTCGGTAGTTTTGCGCATTTATTACGTTTTCCGGGCGAACTGCGCTTGACGGAATATTCGACGTACAGCGTTAATATTGCCGGTTGGCCGCGCACTATTCAAACCGGCAGTCGCGGCAGTGACGAAATGGTTATTGCCGCATTTGGCGTGCCGCTTCGCAGAATCGCGCTGGATGTTGTGCCGGAAATGGAGGTTGTGCCGCTTGGGGTTGCAATCGGAGTGCGGATTAATACAGACGGCGTTATGGTTTTGGGTACAAACTCGTTTCAGGGCGAGAGCGGCGAAACCTTTCATCCCGCGGCGGATATTTTGCACGGCGGCGATTTAATTTTGCGTGCCAATGATGTGGATATTAATAATAAAGAGGAATTGAGCGATTTCGTCGCCGAAAGTACAGGCGAAATTACATTTTTAGTCCGCCGCGATGATGCGGAATTTGAAATAAACATAACGCCGGAAATCGCCGCGAAAGACGGCGTTCGGCGCATCGGCGTGTGGGTTCGTGATTCTACAAAAGGGATTGGCACGCTTACGTTTTTCTGCCCCGAAACGAGCGAGTTTGGCGCGCTGGGTCACGGGATTTTGGATGTCGATACAAAAACACTGCTCTCTGTGAGAAGCGGAAGAATTATGCCGTCGACGGTAACATCGGTGACACGCGGCGTTCGCGGCGTTCCCGGCGAGCTTGAAGGCATGGTTGACACAGCTGTTTCACTCGGCACTATTTCGACAAATTGCACCAACGGCATTTTCGGTACGCTTAATGCTGTTGCATGTGCGCAATTCGAAAATCTGCCGCGCTATCCTATTGCAAATCGCACGCAGATAAGAGAAGGTCCCGCAACAGTTTTGACAAACGTGTCCGGGACCGAAGTAAAATCCTATGAAATTGAAATTGAATCGATAAATCTAAACCCCTCCGACGAAACAAAAGGTTTTGTGATTCGCATAACTGACGACGGACTTTTGCGGCAAACCGGTGGTATCGTACAGGGCATGAGCGGCAGCCCTATATTGCAAAACGGACATGTCATCGGTGCGATAACCCATGTTTTCGTACAAGACCCTGCGCGAGGTTATTGTATTTTTATTGAAAGTATGATTCGTTATTGTCAAATCGCACGGCAGCTCCCGCCGCCGCTTGAATTGCCGCCGCCTCCTGCATCTTCAGATAAACTTCACGCGGCGGCCGCACCTTAAACACGGAAACCGCTTTTTTAAGCATTTCGGCCTGTACGCTCAGCTCCTGACTGGCGACGGATGCTTCAACGGTTGTCGCCGAGCTTTCGCCAATCGTTTGCGATATATCATTAACCCCGCGATAAACCTCTTCGATTGACACGGCTTGCTCTTGAGCCATTTTTGCAATTTGCGAAATAAGCGACGATACTTCGGTTACGTGGTCTGCGATTGTGGTGAGCGAATCAGCGGTTCCGGATGCTACTGTCATGCCTTCGTCGATTTGGCGAAGCGACTCGTCGATTTCGGCGATAGAGCTTCGTGTGGCGGTTTGGCTTCGCGTCGCAAGGCTGCGCACCTCGTCGGCAACAACGGCAAATCCTTTGCCGTGTTCGCCCGCCCGCGCCGCCTCAACGGACGCATTAAGCGCGAGAAGATTCGTTTGGAATGCGATATTTTGTATCAGCTCAATAATTTTTGTAATGTTCGCCGACGATGCCTTGATGCCTTCAATCGTTGTAATCATCTTTTCCATATCGGAGGTTCCGCTTTTCGCGCTGTTTGTGGAAAGTTCGGAACGCTCATTTGCTGTTTTCGCACGCTCCGCGCTCAGGCGCGTTTTTTCATTTATGGACTCAAGCGACTCGTTTAGGGTTTTTATCGCCTTGGATTGTCGCGTCGCGCCGGACGCAAGTGTCGTAACGTTGTTCGCCATTTGTTCCGAACCTTCTTGTACTTTTGCGGCAATGCCCTGTACTTCCCATAATGAATGGTTTAGCGATTTCAAAATTGAAATAAGGGCCTCTTTAATCGGGCGATACGACCCGATGTATGCCCTGTCGATGGGTACGGTTAAATCCCCGTTTGCAAGCGCGATTAGAATATTTGTGATTTCATCGACGTTATTAATAAGCTGTTCGCCGGTTGAGTTTACGGTTTGTTTAAGCGCGTCGAATGCACCTTTGTAATCGCCTTTAACGGGAGTGTTAAAATTACCCATTGCCATTTCCGCAAGTGAAATTTCGATTTCTGCAATCGGGTCGGCAACTGTTCCAAGCAGATTGTTCATCTCGCGAATCAGCTTGCCCCAGTCGCCTTTGTATTTTTGCTCGTCTGCGTAAGAATCCAGGATGCCGAGTGCGGCGTTGTGGAAAAGATGCGCGATTTCGCCGTGAATTTCGCGCAGGCTGTTTACGATTACGTCGAAATGCTGGTTAATTTCAGCTTTTTCGCCGGGAAGTTGTTTAACCTTAATGTCAAAATTGCCGTCGCCGATTGCCTCCAAAACTTCAAACACAAGAGACATATCCTCGTTCGCGTTTTCAACAAGCGCGTTTCCGCGTTCGCAAAACTCGCGAAAAACACCCAAGTAAACGTCCGGATCCATGCGATAGCTGATATTTCCGTTGGCGTTTACTTGATGTTCAAGCTCGATAAAGTCGCTTGTTAGTGAACGGATTACGCTTGTAAGGCTGTGAACGTCGGCGGCAAGTTGCCCGATTTCGTCGCGGCGCACATCTTCGAACCGCACGTTAAGCTCACCTATGGCCAAATCGCGCATAATCTCCATCATTTTTTCAATCGGTTTCGCAATGGATTGGCGAACCGTCATGCCCAAAATAAGCAAAACGGCAATAGCGACGATTGCGACAAGAATGGAAATCAGCATCGAAAACGATGCGATGTTAAGACCTTCGTGCATGGATGCTTCGGCGCGTGCCTCGTTTATGTACGCAAGTCGCGACAGCTCCGCTCCGATTGCGTCATTAAAAGGCACACAAACCAGTTCGATCCGATACGCCGCCGCCTCAAGCTCGCCGCGCTGTGTCATCTCGGTAATGCTTATTACGATTTCCGCCGCACCCGGCAGTGACCCATAAATATGCCTCGCAACTTCATATTCCACCGTTCCCTCCAAACCATTTTCGACAAGCACGCGCAGATATTCGCGTGTGTCCTCTACGAGCTGGTCGTATAGCGGAAAGATGCTTTCGATATATGCTTCTCGGTGATCGTCGGAAATCGCTATAACCGAGTCGCGCACATACATACGGATCAGCCCGAACGACTCGACCATCCGCGTAAGCCGCGTAAGCAGTGCAACGTTCTGTGTGGAAAGCGTGTCGATTTGTGTGTACATCTGGCGCATTTGAACGATACTGAACCCCGCAACAGAAAAAATAGCCAAAACCGAAATCGCAACAATAATGCTGATTTTAGTGCGTACCTTTAAATTTTTCATGTGCCTCGCCTCCCGATTATAATACTGTAATGAATATGCGGCGTTTTTGGCTTGTTGTCAAGTTTTGACGTATAAAAAAGGCAGAGGTTTTGCTTGATGTTTATAACAACAAACGCTCTGCCAAATGTTCTTAACGGAAATTTATTCATAAACCATCAACCCCAAGCTAAATGGTTTCTCCGCATTATGTCCGGTCATTCTGAAACAACGCCTTCCCTGTTCCTCCTCGTTCGGCACATCATACAATTCTTTCATTGAGTCGGCGATGTACATCACGTATCCTCGGTCATTTACCTGTGAGTCAACGGTTTCCGTAATCTCCGCCATAATAAAATGCTCGGGGTATTTCATAATAAGCTCTTGCATTGTCATAATTTCCTTGTCGTTGATTTTTTGCAACATTTCAATGCTCCTTTCGAAAATGTTGTTTGAGGCTAATATAAATGGTTTTCGGGAGAATCGCAAGAAAAAACCGCCTTGCGGCGGGCTTTTAAGAATCAATTGCGTGATTGTCCCCATTCGAGGCAATCGGATGGGGATTTAGGGTTTTCAGCGGTCGCCCGCAAAAAGCACAAAAAAAGCACGCCGAACAACGCCCGAGAAGCCCTGTTCTGCGTACTTTTTTATGTTTTTTTGACACAGCTTAGTTTTTTTCTTGCAGACGGCGGCAATATGTGCTATATAAATGAAAACAACCGAACGAAATTTTTCTGTGTGCGAGTTGGGCGGCAAGCCCAAACGAATTATAATGTCTTTCGATTGGAGAGAAGTCACGCCGCAATTGGGGAAGTGGAGGTGGTTTGGGAGTGAGGGCAAATGAAACTGACAGTCAAAGAAGCGGAAATCATGACGGTGTTATGGAACAGCGAGTCTCCCCTAACAACCACTGAAATTATTGAAACTTCGCCCAATCGAACATGGCAGGATCGCTCCATTTTCGTTATTATGCGTTCTTTGCTCAAAAAAGGCGCGGTGGTTTTAGACAGATACAAGCCTACGGCGGGAAAACATGCAAGGTCTTACAAGCCGCTTATCACAACAGAGGATTATGTACTGGAAGTTATACAGGACATGAATGAATCAGGCATGAAAATTGACGTTAATGCGCTTGCCAATCGTTTGAAAAAAGCAAAGGAAGAATAACTGCATGGGGATTGAATTTCACAATTACGTTTCCCCTTATTCCTTTGCAATGGGCGTGTTGTGGTTTTCTGCATTTATCCTTCTCGGCTTGTTAATACGAAAGTTAAAATATCCGGTCATGTTTTCGGTTGTTCCGTTGCTGTTGCTGCTTGTATTAAGCATCTTGCGAATGGTTATTATGACCGAAATTCCGGGTGTGGTGGTGGTGTGGTCGGAAACGCTTTACCCCGCAGTTGTAAATTTTTTTCGACATGAAATTATGCCACCGATTAGAGTTGCACACATTTTTATTTTTGCATGGGGCGCGGTAACTGTTTTTCTTACGGCGAAATACGCCCATGAGTACATCAGCAAATACTACTTTTTAATGCGGTGGTCTGTAACCATGCCCCGCGATGAGCACGCGGAAGCGTTGCTGTCTGAAATAATCGGCAATGACAAAAATTTTCGCATTTTTCGGAGCAAGGCGTTTAATACAGCGGTGGCCACGGCGTTTAGACCGCATATCATCTTGCCGGAGATTGAATTTTCTGATGATGAATTGCGCGTTGTTCTGCTGCACGAGTGGAAACATATTCAAGACAAGGATTATTTGGCAGACATCGTTATCAATATCATTTGTTTTGTTTTTTGGTGGAACCCCATTGTGTATATTTTGAAGCGAAATTTCAAATTCGCAACGGAGTTAAAGTGCGATGGATATGCTACACCCAGCAAGCAAGATTTTCATTATTTACTTGATGGACTTGTTAAATTGGGCAATGCGGAAAAGAAAAAAGCGCGCAGCCTAAATGTGTACAATGCGCTTGTCAGCAAAGAAGATGAATTAGTGGACAGGCTCACTGTCATGGCAATGCGGTGGGAATCGCGCAGTAAGCGGCGGATTTTAGTAAGCGTGGTTTATTCTATTGTGATTGTTGCGTTGTTTTTCGCTTCTTACTCGTTCACCATTCTTCCGATTGCTAGAGATTCTCCGTATGTTCCCGCGCCTGCCGAGAATCTAATGGATGTGTGCAGAGAAGAAATAGGCGAAGTTTTCCGTATGGAAGAAATGGACATTTTCCTCGTAGATAATGGCGATGGCACGTTTTCATATTATGTTGACGGAATTTTTACGATGTATGTGGACGCGGAGAGCGACCTTCTTAATTGGGTAGAAATTCGCGCAAGGGAACACGATTGACTTCTCTTGCAGAATAAATGCAAAAGAGAAATGGGGTGAATACATGAAGAAAATGCTTGTTGCGTTTCTACTTATTAGTATGATGGCTATGCCCTTTGCCGTTCCCGCAATGGCAAACACAGTTGCTCCGGAAGAACCGACAAAAGGAGTACTCTATCAAGAAATTGCACCATTTACAGAAATAACAGTTATATATCACAGATGGTCTGGCGGTCGGCTTCAATTTCGAGTTTGGGGCATGGTTAGCATGAGATGGCTTACAGACTGGCAATACGTGTAAGAGGGAGTTTTTTTATGTGCAACGGAGCGATGCAATTTCAGCCGATAACAGTATCGGCGGGAAGGTAAAAATTTGATGAGGAACAATTTATCTTGTTCCAAAAACAGCGCAATACAATTCAAAGTAAATTTTACATTCACAAAGGGAATTCCTGCAAGCAGTTTCATTGCTTCGGGGATTCTCTTTTTTATTTGCCAATGAGCAAGCGGAAGGAGAATTTTAATGGTGTTGTAAAAATATTGAGGAACGCAATTATTCTAAGTGCGCTAATTGCGCTCGTGGGCATCTTCTTTCATTTCATTAGCGGAAATTATGTTGGAAATCGCCTTGAGGGTACATGGAGAGCAATTTGCACTCGTGACGAAATAACCTTTACGGGCGATACCTTCGATCGTGGTCGAGAAACGGGGGTGTTCCGAGTAAGAGCAAATTTGATTTTCTTTTGCGAAAGCTGTAGCGGCTATCCGCTCAGGATAACCGCAGAGTACATGATGATAAATGGAATTATTTACTTTCGGGTTTGAGAGGCAGTATTTTATTAAAATTTTCGGATAGGGGTGTCTACATGAGCGAAGAAATGAAACAGCGACAAGAAAAAATTTTGAACGTATATCCATTTTTTGCGGAAATTTTTGAAGATATGTGCGCAACACGCAGGCGAGAAATTACTGAAAAATTGCCGGAATTGGATGCGCATTACAAAGCACTGGCTCGGCAACGAGCGGATACAAGTCAAGTTGTTCTGAAAATTCTAATAGAGCATGGCATGGTTGACCACTTTGAAGCGTATTCGGATGCCATATGTGAGGAAGAAATTTACGAGCTGGATGCAATTTATAGGGAAGCGTTTCTTGATGCATTGGAGTTTATAGCAACCCACCAACTAAAGCGTGAATATTTATGCTAAGCAACAGATGATTCAGGCGAAAAAAACGCGCCGCGAAAATTTTTCGCGACGCGCTTTTTTTACAAAATCGCTGTCGTTTCCATGGTCGTAAGCTCCATGCGGTTCAGACTGTCAAGCCCGCGTACCGCTTCAAAAATATCGGGGTGAAAAATTGAATTGACTTCCAACTTTTTGCGTGATATTCTCCTCTCGAGCAGTTGCTATAGAAAGGTACGCCTTTTTATAGCGATTTTTATTTTCGTCCGCCGCGCATCTCCCGCAAACGGTTGTAAAACGTGGCCTGTTTAAGCCCTGTTTGCCTTAACGCCTCGTCAAAATTAATTCCCCCTCGCTCCCAATTCTTCACCACATCGGCGAAATTTTCGGGAGACCTTTTTATAGGGCGGCAAGATGCCCTCCGTTCAATTTGATTTTTCGCGCTCTTTTCTGCATAATGAACGCGGAGAGGAGACGAAAACATGGCAACCGTACAAGCGTATCAAGGATATTTTCAAGCAGACGGACGGTTTGTAGCTGATGGTTCAATGTTCAAACTTCCGACAATGAGAAGGGTTATTGTAAATGTTTTAAGCGACGAAATTATAAATCCTGATATTTCCGCATATGGGGAGAAATTGGCGCGCCTGCGCAAAGTTTTGGACGCTGCTCGAAGTGCCGAAGGCGAAATTGCGGACAGCGATTGGAATGAGCTGGAAAATATCCGTGAAAGAACAAATGGCGGCATGGCAAGGGCGATCAATTTATGATTTACGCGCTTGACACAAACACGATTTCGTTCCTCTTGCGTCAAAACCGCAATCCGGAAGTACGCCAAAGATTTGAAGAAATCATTGAAAAAGGCGACAAATATGTTATTCCGCCAATTTGCCACTATGAAATAAATTGGTATCTGCTCCGCAAAAATGCTACGGCACAATTACAGGTTTTCAACGACCTTTACGCAGAGTCTTCTGCCACGATCGTTATGGATGAGGCAGAGTTTATAAAAGCGGCGGAAATTCGGGCAGAACTGGAGGCGCGAGGTTTATCCGTGGGTAACAAAGATGCCGACATTTTCATCGCTGCACATTGTATCGTAAACTGCTATACCTTAGTTACCGACAATGTTAGCGATTTTGAGCGCATTGACGGGTTGAGCATTGTTAATTGGAAGGCTTAAAAATGCCGCCGCTCCTGTTGCTCCCTCGATGAAACGCGGATGTACGCAAATTCCTTCATTTACATGTCCTCCGTAAAATTCAGCCAAAAAAA
>WRHA01000342.1 GCA_009783395.1 Defluviitaleaceae bacterium | reverse complement strand
CGGTCAGCTAACGCCCGTCGGCGAGCGATTAACCGGCGCAGGAGACCCCGCCGCCCTTGCGGAGCTCGCAGACCCTGCCGCATACCAGCCCGTCATGGACTTGGTATCGATCCCACAGCTCATGGAAATTTTTTCGGACATTATGCGCCGCATGTCTGATAAAATAGACACGGTACGTGCCGGATACGGCGAGATGCCCAAGGAAAAATTTACGATCACCGAAAAAATTTCCTTCATTAAAAACGCGCTTCACGATCAAGAAAATTTCGCACTTTCTGCACTTTTCGAGCAGTGCAACTCGCGCCACGAAATGATCGTTACTTTTCTCGCGCTTTTGGAAGCGATGCGACTTGGGTTTGTTCATGCGCGACAGAAGCGAACATTCGAAGACATCACGCTTTCGCGGGGATAGAAGAAAGGATGTTACCAACCATGCATAAAATCCGTTTGCGCTTTTCAAAATCCTCCACGCTTGCATTTATCGGACATCTCGATTTCCTGCGTGTGTTTCAACAAACTATTCGCCGTGCCGCGTTGCCTGCCGCTTTTTCGGAAGGATTTAATCCACACTTAAAGCTGTCGTTTGCACTCCCGCTTCCCCTTGGCATGGAAAGCACCCACGATTACGCCGATTTGACCCTTACAGATGATTTGCCCTGCTTCGAAATTATCGAGCGGCTTAATCGCGCCGCGCCGTCGGGGCTTGTTGTGCTTGATGCTTATCCTGTGTTGGATAAGGCGGCTTCGGTTGTTGTTGCGGCGGATTATTTATTTAGGATTGATGTTAAGGGGAAGACCCTGCCCCCAATGCCCCCGCAAGGGGTCACAGACCCCTTGACCCCTTCATTGGGGATTGGGTTACGGGTTGCGGAGGTTTTGGGGGAAGATAGTATTGTTGTGGAGAAGAAGACTAAGAAGGGGGTTCGGGATACGGATATTCGGGGGGATGTTTTGGGGCTTGAGGTGCGGGGTGATTCTTGGGGCGGCGAACATCTTTTTATGAAGTTGTCGGCGGGTAGTGCGCGGTTTTTGAATCCGTTGATTGTTGCGTCGTTGGTGCTTGGGCAAAAGCCTTGTGTGTCGGCGATTACGCGGCTTGAGTTGTATCGACGGGGCGATTGCGGGGGCTTGGTTGCGCTGTGAGGCGGCTTCTTATTAAGGCTACCGATGACGATACGCGGTTCGCGCTTTCGGAGGACGGCGTGCTTGTTGAGCTGTTTATTGAGGCGCGGGCGGATTCGGGGCGGGGGGATGGCTCTTGGGTTGGGCGCGTTATTGTGGGGCGGATTAAAACGATTTTGCCGGGGCAAATTGCGTTCATTGATATTGGCGCGAAAAAAAATGCGTTTATGAATATGCGGGCGGGGCATGGGTTTAAGGCCGGAGATTCCGTGCTTGTGCGGGTCGACAAGGATGCGGTCGGCACTAAGGGGATGGCGGTTGGGCTTGAAATTTCATTGAAGGGGCGGTTTGTTGTGCTGTATGCGCACAATGCCGGCGCGGCTGAAAGTCCGTGTCATCTCGGCGTTTCGCGCAAGATTGCAGACGAAAAAGAGGCGCGTCGGCTTCGAAAAATTGTGCGAAAAAATTTGCCGCTCGGGTTCGGCGCGATTATTCGCACAAATGCGCAAGGAGAGTCGCCCGATGTGATTATCGAGGAGATAACGCGACTGCACCGCCAACTTGCGGGGATTATCGCACATGCTGAATTCATACGGCCGCCAACACAGCTTTTTCCCACCGGGGACGAACATGCCGCGAAAAACCTTCTTTCCGACATCCTTTCCGATGATCTCGATGAAATTCTTATCGATGCACCGGACGAATTTTTCTTGGAGATGAAGTCCGCAATTTGCGAAATTCTGCCCGCCGCCTTGGGACGCATTTCGCACGAAAAAATTTCCATGAAAAAGCAAATTCGCGCCGCGCTTGAAAAGGAAGTCGACCTGCCTTGCGGCGGCTCAATCACGATTGAGCAAACCGAGGCCTGCGTTGTAATCGACGTAAACACAGGCGGAAATGTCGGAAAAATCGACTACGCATCCGCCATTCTCGAAACAAATCTAAATGCCGCCCGCGCCGCCGCCGCGCAAATTCGCTTGCGAAACCTCTCCGGCATAATCTTGATTGATTTCATCGATATGTCTGCCGCCGCCGCGAAAGCCGCCGTACTTGAAGCCTTCGCCACCGCGGTAAAAAAAGACCGCATTCGTGTCGAAATCGAAGGCTTTGTAGGCCTCGGAATGCTCCAGCTCACAAGGCGCAAAACACGCCCGCCCATCTCAGCCATTTTGCAAAAGCCTTGCGAACACTGCGGCGGAAGCGGCCGAGAGCGGGTGTAAATCTCCGAAATAAAAAGCACGCCAAGCGTGCATTGGGCACCGTGGGCATCTTCGAGTTATTGGGGTGTTCGTCTCGAAGGGCGCGGGCACGTTTCATGTGCCATTGCCGGATGCAGTTTCCCGGTTTATAAAAAAAATCGGTGCGGGTAGTGACACTACCCGCACCGATTTTTTTTGACCCGTAAAGCGCACCGAAGCACATCCGGCTTTGAGGCGTAATCCGCGCACCCCGTACGTAAGCGTCTTTTAGACGCTTACCAACACGGCAGTAAAACGATTTTCATTAAGCCGTCGCCGCCATGTTTGTTTTGGCGACATTCTAAACAACACGGCGGTAAAACCGCCGGCGCGGAATCCCTCGCGCCTGAAAAGTTTTGGCGACATTCTAAACAACACGGCGGTAAAACAACTCCTCGACTCGCAAGGACGGATAGCACGGTTTTGGCGACATTCTAAACAACACGGCGGTAAAACTAACTCGTCGCACAGCGTCACAATGTCAATGTTTTGGCGACATTCTAAACAACACGGCGGTAAAACTAATAGTTTTAGGGTCAAAGCCGACGCGGCGTTTTGGCGACATTCTAAACAACACGGCGGTAAAACTCGCGGCGCGAGAGAAAACACGGAAGGAGGGTTTTGGCGACATTCTAAACAACACGGCGGTAAAACCGCGTGCATGGTGCTATCACCATCCGACCGTGTTTTGGCGACATTCTAAACAACACGGCGGTAAAACTCTTGCTTAGACGTTTTCTGATGTGGTGATGTTTTGGCGACATTCTAAACAACACGGCGGTAAAACCAGGCGTTGTTCCTGTTGATGGCAATAATTGTTTTGGCGACATTCTAAACAACACGGCGGTAAAACCTCGCAGGGCGAAATTTTACTTTAAATGCCGTTCGGGTTGGCGACCCTTCAGTTTGTGTGTCGCATTAATTTTTTAGATTCTTTGCTTCATTTTCTATGCAAATTATATCGCTTAATGCCGACAAGCACAAGCAATTTCGTTATTTTGCCGTGTTTGTTTTAACTAAAACAAAGTCCTCATCCAAAACGTATTGCGTAAGGGCCGGAGGTGCGGTTACGGATGCGTTGTCCAAAAGAAGCATATCCACATTTTGAAGCACAGCATACTCTGCCACTGATTCCAGCTCGTCGACTGTTAAATACGTTCCGAGGTTTATAAAAATCAGAAGTTGTTTTTTTCTCAGATATTTGAATACACGAATTATATCCGAAACTCGTTCAAAAATTGTCATGTCGCCGGTTTCAATTTTTATATCAAGTGCTTTGAAAATTTTTTGCAAACCAAGTTCCCCGATTTGCAAATCCGGTTCAAAGTCCAATGTTTCACGAGCTATAAGCGAAACAATATCGGAAAAAAGATTTTCAATTTCAACAGACAATTCCGGGTTTGTTTTAATTTGACTTTCAAGGTCGCTGTAAATCATCTTAGTAACCGACGTGCTGTTTATTTCAAACCCAAGGATGTCCGTTATATGCATTATTTCATCCGACTTCAGCGAATCGTATCTGTCGGTAAAAAATTTTACAGACTCATCGTCAGGCGCGTACGAATGAATCGCTTGTACAAGCCTTGCAAAAATGTATCGATTTTCGATAACGAGTCCGGTCGCACCCTTAATAGGGCACGGCTCATCAAGCATGTCAAAGTTCAGGCGAATTCCCATTTTTATCCTCCCGAGGATCAGTGCCCAGAAAAACTACACGCGAATCACTGTTGGCCACCGATGTATCAGCAACGCCGTGCAAGTACACCATGCGGGAAAATTGCTTTTCCGTGATTTTTATAACAGTAATTGTTCCTTTTTTTGGCGCGGATTTTTTAAGCCTTGTGAGCATAAGCTGCGCGGAAGTTTCATTAAGCACAAGTTTGCTGTATACAGAAAATTGATGCATGACAAACCCCTCGCTAATCAGAAATTTCCTAAACTCCCTGTAGGCTTTTCTATCCGCCGCTGTAAGGGTTGGTATGTCAAACATAAGTAAAAGTCGCATAAATCTATACCCCATATCTAAATACGGGAAGCTCGCTGCTTTCGTCTCCAAGGTACGCAATACATGATTTTACATATTTACCCACAATATTGTTCATAAACATGTTCGCGCCGCCAAAGACGTATGTAGTGTCGAAAATTTCAAACAATCTCCACTTTATTGCATCAAAATATTTTTTACGATTTTCATAAACAATTTCATCCACTAAAACTCGAAACGGCTCCATAAGGTCGCTTGCCAAATTAAAGGGGTTAAACTGATTGTGGTGGTTTATCCCAAGCTGTGTAATGCATCCGCATTTCACAATTTCTCTCGCAAAAACAGACATTATCATCGTATAGCCATAGTCAAGCGCGGCATTTATTTCGCTTACCTCGTCTCGACTAAAATTGTTCCCGTACAGTGTGTTAAAAAAAATCCTTGCCGCATGACCTTCCCTGTTTGTAGGGTCATACAACGCCAAGTCGCCAAGCAAACAGCGCACAGCATCTGCTTTTTCGCAAAAACCGTGCGCGTCAAGAAACAGGCTTTGGTTAAAAATTTTTTGGCGCAAAATTTCAAATGTCGCTGCCGCCTTTTTTTCTTCGCTCCATGCAATTTGATTTTTAAGCGTAAGCGAGCTGTCGTGCCGTCCGTAAAACGGAACAAACTGTGCCGACGGCAATCGTTTTTCATCGCAAAAAATAACACATGTGTTTTGCCGAGCAAGCTTCGCAAGAAGCATTGTCGTGATTGCGATGTCTGTTGTTTCAAGCACCAGCATGTCTATTTCGGAAAGATGAATTGACTCGACTCTCTCTGCCGATTTGAAACACAAATAATTGTTTTTGTACGAAAGCTTGCTGTGCGTATTAACAACAAGAACACGAAATCCCATGTTAATTTTGAATTCCTATGCCGGATATCACATTATCCACAATACGTTCTGCAGGAAGCGTTTGGAGAATCATACAAACACACCGCCCGTCCCAACTATTTGCGAATATTGTAAGGAAAACAACACGACTTGACAAGTCGCATTTAATCATGATATAAGATTCTCGTGTTGACGACATTCTAACAACACGGCAAGTTAAAATAAGGTTTAATCCGTAAAAGCCAAGGGCGCGTCATCGCGCCCTGTTTTTTTACAACTCCACACGCGTTTCATGCAGACTGGTGGCGTTGCGATAAATAATGGTTGTGCCGAGGGTGATCTTCTGGTCGCTTGCAGTCAATTGTTGGTTTATTGCTCCCAATCCGAGTTCCTTTAACGTACTTAACCCTTGATTGCTCCCCTTCGTTACTCGTGCAAGCTCGCTAACGGCTTTGAGCATAACGTCGGGTTTACTACATATAAAACTCTCGCGCATTTCATTTTTAAGCAGCCCCTTTTTTGCCTCAGCAAATAAATTATTTGCGCAGATAAAATCAGCGAGCAAATCATACGCCGCGATTAGCTCGTCCTTTGAGCTGTTTTCGGTAGGAGGCTTGTACATCTTCATTTGCATACCGTTTTGAGCTTCTTGATAGCTTGCCAAAAGACGCGTGCCGCCATTCGGCAAACGATACTGCGTGTACTTTTCCACTTTTTCTACAAGTATTTCCGCTAATTTCTTTTTGGGATACAGCTTTGCCAAAAACGCGAGCTTGTTCGATGCGTTTTTATACTGCTCTGTGCTTGCAACCGGAACGGAAAGGGTTTCGATCCCACCTTTCGCATTTTTTACGATAACCGCAAACGCCGAGCGAGGTGCGGTTCTTCCACCGTAAAGGGCTGAATCCAGCCCATTTTTAACCGGAATTTTATCTTTACCTTTCGTTCCGATTGTTTCGTCACCAAACCCACCGTCAAGAATTTCCGTTTTCTTAACGATATTTACATTCCTATACGTTAAAACCTTCCGGATCATGCCCATTGTCTTTTCCTTATCGGCGATTATTTCTCCGGATTCCCTGTTCACCCATGGCTCTTCTTTCATGGCTTTTATTAAGTTTTTCAATTCCTTATCGCTTATGGTTTTTTCACGTTTGCGGACATAGTTTCCGTAAACCCACAAATCTTTAAGCTCCGGATAGGCATTGTAAATGTACGTTGCAACAATGCCATTTAAAAAGGCGTCATGTGCATGGTGGTAGTCGTTTATGTCGCGGTTTTTTTTCGGCAGTTCAAATTCGTCGGCAAATTGGCGCGTCAGCCCTGCACGGGGAGTAAGCACTTCGATGTCGTCGCCTTTGAAATGCTCCGAAAGAATATTTACGACATGTTTTGTGATCTGCCGCGTTTCGACAAGCTGGCGATTTATGAATCCCTGCTTGTCGGCGGCAGTAATTTTGTCTCGTTTAAGATTCGCTAATTTTTGCGGAGAAACTTGGCCGTTTTTTGCAAGCAACTCCCAAAACGGAGACATTTTCCGAATGGTTGCCAAGCTAAGCACATCATCGGTTTTTTTCTGATTTTCGATGCGTTTCACAAGCACCTTGTTATCGATGCTGTTGTCTGTTATAAGGCTTCGCGGCCTAACGTGGTCTACTTCATAGGCGGACAGTTCGCCGATATTAAGCGCTTCACCACTGTACATGCATTTGCCGTTTTGCAAAAAGTACAAGTAAAATCGCTCATTGTCCAAAATTTTGGGGGTTTCTTTGTATCGAGCAAGCTCGTCCATCATCTTGTTGCCGGATTTTTGATAATATTCATTCAGACGTTGCCACCTTGTTTTTGTGCGCTTGCCCTTTTGTCCACCGGTATCCCGCGATATTTCAACAACAATTTTGCCTATGTTTTCTTTGCCTAAAAAATTTTCGAGTTCTTGAATAACTTTTAGGCTTTGCCAAATACCCTTTTTAATCGCAGGGCTACCCGCCAAAGATTCAATGAGTGCATAATCCAATTTGTCGAGGTCGCCTTTTATAAGCTCTGCCGACTTTATTGCGGCTTCGATTTTTTCGTCTTCCAGAAGACGCATAAAATTTTTATAGCTACCCTCTTTAAGATTTTCGAGAATAGTCTTCCCATTGCCTGCTTTTATGCCTCCAATCAGTTTCGCGGAAAGTCTGCCCCAGCCCCGATAACGCAATTTGGATAGCTTGCTTACTTGCTTGCCCGTAAGAAAATGACCCCATTTCTCGGCGTTCGCTTTTTTAATACGCCGCTTTAAAATGTCCTTGTCCTCAAAAATTGTCGCCCATTTTATTATTTCCTCGAAGCGGTTTTTGTGTACAGCGATAAGCTGTTCTGCGTTTTCGCCTCCAAGTGCCTGCACGAGGTCGATGTGGGTGGAATAGCTTGCGTTGTACTTTGGCGCGTTGACATTCACGTCGACGCCGAAAAGCTGTCCTCTTGCAATGCCGGAAGCATATCCTTCGGCAGATAAAAAATCCAGCATTTTGTTAACCGTGACTTTTCTGTTAGCTTTAAACAATCCGTCAACCATTTTTTGCTTTTGTTCAGAGCTGAAAAAAATTTTTTTATTTGTGCCGTCAAAATCCACACCAAAATATCCACACGACATAAGTTCGTTATAAATCGCGAATTCTTGATACATAAGTGAGTGTTTCGGCAATACTTTTTCGTACGGCAAATACGAACATTCACGGGTCATGCGCTCGATGAAGTTTGTATTTGACGCATCTTTGTCAACGACTTTATCAAAATTCCATGGTGTTATTTTTTCCGCTTCCATGCCCGGTTGTTTTTCAAGCCAATGCTTTTTATTTGCTTTTTTGTGCTTTGCAAGCGGTCCTACATAGTAGGGAATTCTAAATTTCATAAGGGCTTGTATTTTATATTCCTCTTTGCCGCTACGGATTTCGCAACGTTCGCCGAGGAAAGAATAGTGCGCTTTTTGATTTTCTAAAATTTTGCACAGCTCATGCTCATGAATTTGATACGGTATTTCGCCGTTCACCCTGTACCGCTGCTTCGGCAAAAAAATTTCTTGCTTTATAGCATCACGCATTTCCTTCGTGAGCGGAAATTTTTCAAGCTCCTTATAAAATTTATCTTGCGGCATATCCTTTGCAGCATGAACGTATTTTTCGTAAAGTCCATTTTTGCCAAAAATTTCGCGATACGTCGACTTGTCGCAGCTCAAAAGTCTTTTCAGTGCGGCAAGATGCTCTTTGTGTGTGTTGTACCTGTCAACCATAGACTCCAACAAAGTGGGTTTTGTTAAGATTCCGCTTAAAATCATGCTACTGTAGACTTGTTTGGCGAGATGCAAAACTTTAATTTTGTCAGAGTCTTCAAGAATTTGTTCTGCCTGTGCCATTTTTTCCTCAACTTTTTCTGCTTCAAGCGAAAATTTAAATGCTGCAGGCTTCGGAATGTCCCCGCCGTCTTCATATTTGTAGTCGGCGTTTATAAAAATTTTTTCCAAATTTATACTGCCACCCACTGCAGCTGTAAAAATGTCTTTTGATTCTTTGCCAAAAATTTCAACAAGTGCGTCTGCTTTCCCGGTTATGGACAATTTCTTGTTTTTCAAAATATCGCTTGCATCAGTCAAATTTTTTTCTGAAACGTCGCCAAATCCTCCTATGCTGATCTCCGTACAGGTGGCGATCAAATTATTCAAGTCGTCTTTTGTATCAAAATCTTCTACATTTATCGCTCTGTTTTCGTTCACAAAATGCCCGCGATATTTAATGATATGATGCATTGCGAGATAAACCAAGCGCAAATCAACCTTGTGGGTCGCTTTTAGCAAGTGGCTCCGCAAGTGATAAATGCTCGGGTATTTTTCGTAATAATCAGCATCAAGCGCGTAACTTTCACCATCTCCGACTTTCCCTGCAAAGAGAAACCCTTTGCCTTTTTCGGTTTTAAATTTTTTCTTACCGTCGCGATTTTGCAAAAAACTCTCGTCGAGTCTATCGAAAAAATTGGGGTCAACTGTTTCCATGTATGGCATAAATATCTCACGCAAATAATTTACGCGCCCTTTACGCCTTAAAATCCGTCGTCTCTGTCCGCGTTTGATTCGACGTGACTCTGCCGTTTCCGCGCCGTCAAACAATCGCGCTCCCCACAAGTTTGTGCGAGTGTTTTTATACGAAGTTCCGTCCCCATTTACAATTTTGATTTTTCTGTTGGATTTGGCAAGCTCCGCAAGCAAGTTATCGGATTTAGACTCGCACAAAACTGCCCACCCCACGCTACCCGTGCCTATGTCCAGGCTGATTGTATAATTCTTGTTGCTCATGCAATTCCCTCCACTTTTGTATGATTACTCTAATGGTACGCCAATTCGACAACGTTTGCAACAAAAAGCACACCAAGTGGGCGACCGGTGGTAGGCGACACTGCATCTCAAAACCGGATGCACTTCAGCGCGCTTCACGGCGCAAAAAAAATCGGTGCGGGTAGCCACACTACCCGCACCGATTTTTTTTTGCCCCGCGAAGCCCGGGCCTACTCCAATTCA
>WRHA01000341.1 GCA_009783395.1 Defluviitaleaceae bacterium | reverse complement strand
TCTTGCGAACCGAGTCCGTGATGACGTTTCCACCTGCCGTTACGGATTTGCAACTTTCGATAAATTTAGCAGTAATATCGCCCGACGCAGTAAGTTCGCCCTTGTCTGCGCCCTGAATTCCACCGCCGAGAACAATGCTTCCCTCCGTCGAAACCAAGGTTGCCGCCTCACACACGCCGAAAACCTCAATGTTACCGGCAGCTTTTACAGTAAAACCGGAAATAACGTTTCCGCGAATCGTAACCTGTCCGTTAAAATCAATATTACCGGTAGCATTATCAACATTACCCGGGATTTCCAAATGCGGTGAAACGCTTACCTTTCCTTCTTTTAGAACAAGTTGCCCGCTAACATCTGCGATAAGATGAAGCCCATCAGGGGAAAGCACTGTACCCTTACCGCGAGGAATGTGTCCGGCGGCACGCGTTTTCGGCGCAGGCATAACGTTTCCGTAAACGTCGATACCGTCTTTTCCTTCTTGTGCGGGTACGCTCGTAACAAGCACATCGCCCCGATTACACAACTTAAACATATCAAGTTGCTTAAAGTTTACCGTGCCATCCTCCATGATTTTCGGCTTTGGCTTGATATTGCTCTTATCAAAATGGAATTTCAAAAACCCGTCTGTTCCGTTAAGAGGTTCGCGTCCTTCCGCGATTAAAATTTTTCTGCCATAGCGTTTATTTGCAAGTGCGGCTTGAATCAGTTTGGAATCAGGCGTAACACGTTTTTCTTGCAATAAAACAATGACTGCCTCCGGCGTCAGAAGCTTCCCGTCATTAATAGGCTCTTGGAAAGTAATATGAGCCTGCATACGGTCTTCTGAAACTTCAATTGCTGCGGATTCAGCCACTTGCATAATTGCTGTACTGCTTGAAATTTTGACTTCAACTATTTCGTCTTCATCTTTAAGTGCGTCGCCGATCGCGATGTAATCAATATCTTTTATCCCATAGGAATCAACAGCGTCAACAACTTCCTGACGAGTTGCACGATCCTCTCCTTCGACATTGCGCAGGGTCAAATAAATACCGTCTTCCTTGACCTTGATGCTAAAATTTTTTCCCTCCATCATAAATATAGCCCCTCTCCTACGCGAATAACAAATTTTTATATCGTCCCAGCTTGGTTTGTAAACGTGAAATTGCCTTGGTGTGAATCTGAGAAACCCTTGATTCCGACACTTTCATAATGCTACTAATTTCCCTTAACGTCAAGTCCTCGAAATAATATAACGTTATTACTAGCTTCTCTTTTTCCGTCAAATTTGCAATGGCCTCAGCAAGTAGTTTTTTTCGTTCTTGCAGCTCGGCCTGCTCTTCCGGGGAGTCCATACGGTTCATGACAAGCGGCGCGAACGAAGATTCGTAGTTTTGATCCATAAAATCGTCTAAACTCACAAGCGAAAGCACAGACGATTTCCTTATTAAATCTTGCGTTTCTTCTAAAGACAAATTTAGTTTTAATGCAAGTTCCTCATCAGACGGCGGGCGACCCAGTTCATCCTCAAGTGTGGTGTAAATTTGTTCCATTTGCTTATTTTTTTGCCTGAGCGTACGAGGAACCCAGTCCATTTTTCGAATATGGTCAATTATCGCGCCCCGAATACGAAACGACGCATACGTTTCAAACTTAACGCCCTTAGCGTTGTCAAATTTATCAATCGCATCAAGCAGACCGAAAATTCCGTAGCCAACCAAGTCATCAAGCTCGACATGCTGACCAACATGAACCATCAGCCTTCCCGCAACGTATTTAACCAGCGGCGCGTAATACAAAATTAACTTTTCTTTAAGCGCGGGATTTTTTCCTTCATTGTACGCCTGCCACAACTTTTCGAGGTTTACCGGGGTCATGATGCCTCTTCAGTAACAATCAATGTCTCACTAAACGCATCGTCAAACTCTTCGCCTTCAAGAGGGTCGACAAACTCAATGGGTTCCTCCGTCATGAGGTCTGCCGGGTCAAGCATACGCCCTTCGAGGTTTGCAACAAAAGCCTGATACTCCTCATCCTCTTCAAAGTTATATCCCTTGTCCTCAAGAAAAACATTTGCGAGAAGATAACCCCGAACGAAGCAACCAATAAAATAAAACACAACAATCGCCAAGCTTACCCAAAATGCCATATGAAAAAGTGTGCGCGGCAAATCGAAGAATATGAACCAAACAAACCCACCGGAAATCACCGTCCCTGCCAAAATGCAAATCAGCAAATGCATCCTGTTAATTTGATATGTCATTTCAAACACCGCCTTAATGAAATTTTTCTACCCTATAGTGTTCTAATCCCCTGCCCTATCGCCTTTATTAAAAATCTTCCGTCATCTGCATACAGTTCAACAGTGCGACCGAAGCTCGCTCCCGTTTCAGACGCAATAAGCGGGATCCCTATTTTAGCAAGTGCCATTTTCGTCGCATCAACATTTCGGTCGCCGACACGTAGGTTTTCATTTGTAGCATTAAACGCAAACATTTGCGCACCGCCCGCTATTTTTGCTTTCATACTTACTTTTTTCGCACCCAGCTTTTCCATTTGCATAACCAATGCAATAACTGCGGTATCTGCAAATTTTGCTTTGTTAGAATTATTTTGAATCGCGCCGGAGTCCGGTAGCATTATATGTGCAAGTCCCGCGATTTTTGCGCGTGGGTCGTACAGGGCAATTCCGACGCACGAACCAAGCCCAAGCGTCGTCAAAACTCCGGGAGCCTTTGTCGAGTTTAAGTCCGCCATGCCCACCACAATCATATCCCTCGCCATATTATTCCACCCCTAAGGCACGCACTATCCTATAAAACGAATGCAGATTCGGCACCATAACAAAGCACCCGGTAGACTCAACATTTTCAACGGAAAGCTGGGATTCGATAAAGAGCATTTTGTCCGCCATTCGACCAAATTCACTCGCCGGCACAGATAGTATAGCATTCGCCATATCAACGCACATATAGGGAATCGATGGTTTTATTTGCGAATTTGTAAGCCCGGAAATTGACGTAAGATACGAGCTTATCATGATATTTCCAACTTCCTCGACAACGGAACGCTCCATTTCTCCGAAGGTGTACATATCTTCCTTTTTCGTGGGCGGCGGCGTGCCGATTACAAGCTCGACTAAATTATGCGCTGCTTCAAGGCTCATTATCTGCATCATCATGCCTTGAATATTTCCCGAAAGCGAAACCAAAATTCCAACGACAATACTCTCCGGACCGCCAACAAAGCTGGCCACATTTTGAAAATCAAGCCAAGAAACACGCGGCACAGGCATGGTAACCTTTTTATTTACCATTTTTGACAATGCGGTCGCCGCGTATGCAGTCCCCATGCTTCCGATTTCTTTCAAAATATCCAAATGCATATCGGTGAATAAATCTTCCGCTTTCTTTGCCATATTGAACACCCCTTATCGCGGACGCGCCTTTTTCAGTTCCTCACGCTGTACTTTGTACATATATCGTATGATTTGCTCTTGGTCGGATTCGGGCATCATGGCGAAACGAATGCCGTATTGATATGCAAACTTCGCACCTTCAATCAACTCAGTTCTCGAACGCACATCGCCGAATGCAACAACCAAGTCATCACCAAGCTGAATCGACACATTTAGCAGGTATCCTGTTTGCAGGCTTTTATCTGTAAAAATTTTCGCGCCACCCGCGCTTAAATCGGAAATTACTCCGACATCGCGCTCGGCTTGTTGTCCGCTCGAATAGATGACGGTAAAAGTGATGGGAATCGTGCAGTTAAAACGAAAAGCGGAACGCTGTTGTATTTTTTCACCGTCGTCATCAATGCGAAGCCTTATAATATCAAAACCATCTATATCGCCGTGCGCAAGAAATGTTGCTTTAAACACATAAATGGCATTATCGGTCAAAAGGCGAAGCGTAAGTTGCCCCACATCCTCCAAGTCGACGACTCTGTTATTCTCGATAGGTGCGTGCATTAAAATTTCACGCGAATCGGGTATTAAAACTTCGACCTTGCAAACAAATCCGTCGTTTATGCCGTCACTCGGCCGCTGGATTTGCACCCTTGAACCGGATTTTAAATTGTTTACAAACATACAAATTCCCCCGCCTATGAACTAAATCTTCCTATTAATTTCATTACAAAATTTTGTATACTGTTTTTCCTGCCTGTTTCCATATCTAAAATGGTTGCGCAGATTTCGCTGTATCTGTTCGCACTTTCCGCAAACGGGTACTGAATCGAAACGGGCTTTTGTTTGCGAACTGCGCGTACAAGGTACGAATCAAACGGAATTGAACCAAGATATACTAACTTTATATCTAAAAATCTCGACGACACGCCGTTTAATTTTTCAAAAACCTCCTGCGCTTCCGAGTCATTTACGGCGCAGTTTACAACAAGCTTTAAAATTCCGACATCGGGCATCGTTGTCTTTACGGATTTAATTAGAGTGTATGCGTCGGCTATTGCTGTTGGATCCGGTGTTGTTACAACTATTGTATCGGACGCTGCTCGAATAAAGTTTACAACTGCATTTGATATGCCTGCACGCGTATCAATTAATATAAAATCCGCCAACGAGTCCAACTGCACAAAGCCGTCGGTTAGGCGCAAAAGCTGGTTTTCGGTGAGGTCGGCAAGTGCGGCCATTCCCGAGCCGCCTGACAAAAACATGCATCCCATCGGACCTATTGTCAGCGCGGATTCCATATCAACGGTGCCGTTTAAAACATCAGCAACCGTATGCTTAGGAGCGACACCCAGCAAAATTTCGACGTTTGCAAGCCCAAAATCCGCATCTATTATAACAACACGCTTGCCCAGCTTGCGCATTTGAATTGCCAAATTAATTGAAAAGTTCGACTTCCCTACCCCACCCTTGCCGCTTGCAACCGCAATTATCCGTGCATTCATCGTTGTTTTTTCTGCGGCAGCTTGCTCGTCGGGCATGTATGCATTTTGCGCCATTAGCTCGCGAAGGCGTTGCGCTTGATCCATAACAATCATGCTCTGCCGCCTTCCGCATATGGGTGTACTTGACCGTCTGCAAGCCCAAGCAGTGACTTTGCAATTTTATCGGGCTTGATTGCTTCAAGGTCGTCGGGTACGTTTTGTCCAAAAGTTACATATGCTGCTTTTTTACCTGCAAGACAACATATATTCATAAGTGCGCCCAAAGTTTCCGCTTCGTCGAGTTTTGTAAAAATTAATTCGAAGTCGGACTGACCGTCAAACACATTAACAATTTTACATAAATCCTCGTATCTCGTTGTTACGCTTACGACAAGATAACGCTTGCTTTCCGGCACGGCGTCGAGCAAGGCTTTAAGCTCGTTTATGCTATCCTCATTTTTATGGCTGCGCCCGGCAGTGTCAACTAATATAATATCGTTTTTTGCGCGAAGTGTGCGCAAATGGTCGTCCATTTCTTCGGGCTTGTATACTACGCGAATATCAAGACCTAATATATCTGCATAAGTTTTGAGCTGTTCGACGGCGGCGATACGATACGTATCCGCCGTAATCAAGCCTATGCGAAGCCCGTGTTTCAGCGTTAAAATCGATGAAAGTTTTGCAATCGTCGTTGTTTTTCCTACACCTGTCGGGCCCATAAATACAACTACTTGTGCTTGACCTTTTTCGGGCTTGTTTGTGTCGATAAGGGTCGGATTTTTTAGAATATCAACGATGCTTCCGTAAACTGCTTTGATTAAATTTCGCACATCGACCTTGCTTGACTCCTCGATATGCTCCAGATCACGCAAAATATGCGTAGCGACATCGGGAAGCACCTGTTGCGAAAGCATGGTATCGTAAAACATTTGCACCATATTGTGATTGTATTTTTTTTTCTCGGGAACGGGAACGGGGTCTTCTGTTTCGGTTTTACTTTTTGATGACTGCTGCTGGGTTCGCTTCGTAGCTTCGTCTTTTTCGATTTTATTTGCGGCTTTTCGTGCCTCTTGCAAAAGAAGCGTCATGGATTCTTCAATTACGCCCGTTTCCGGCTTGCTTTCGATAACCTCCGCCTCTATCGTCTTACGCTCTACAAGCGGCTTTGGAACATATTTTTCCTCCGGCGTGTTTATAAATTTCATCAACTCCGCGTCGTCCTCACATGCAGCGGTAATTATCACGCTCGGTTTTCTGAAAAACGCAAAGAAGCCCGTTGCGGGCTTTTGTTTTACACTGATAATTGTTGCGCCTTCGCCCATCTCTTCCAATATAATAGGCATTAACGCGGCTTCGGATTTTCCTTCGTAACGCTTTACTTTCATGTTTTCGCCATTCGCTGAACGCACAAATTTCTGATGAAATTCATCGCCCGCGTTCCCTTCTTCTATTTGTTACGCTTTTAGCCATTCAAATTTTAACTTACACTCACCATTCCCACGGATTGAACTTCCGCTGTTTGATCAATTTCGCCGTAACTCAGCACAACCAAATCCGGCGCGATTTCGTCAACAAGTTGCTTGAAGTACATACGCACAAACGGCGAAGTTAATATAATCGGCATTACGCCGAGGGAAGTTAGCTTGCTTACTTCTTTCTTCAGACTGTCAAAGACTTTTTGGCTTAACGCCGGATCAATATTTACGAACGAGCCGATTTCTGTTTTTTGTATATTTCCGGTCAATGTTTGCTCAAGTGCGGGATCGAGTGTGATTACCGTGTTTACGCCTTGGCCGAAGAATTTCTTGGAGATTGCACGGCGAAGAGCGGCACGCACATATTCGGTCAGCATGTCGGTGTCACGCGTAATCGGAGCATAGTCGGCAAGGGTTTCCAAAATTGTCACAAGGTCGCGGACTGAAACGCTTTCCTTGAGCAATTTTGCCAAAACCTTTTGCACTTCGCCTACGCTCATATATTTTGGAATAAGTTCTTCAACAAGAACCGTGTGAGACTCTTTAACATGGTTGACAAGTTTTTGTACGTCTTGGCGGGAAAGAAGCTCGTGCAGATGCTGGCGCACAACTTCCGTCAGATGCGTCGCGATAATTGCAGGCGGGTCGACAACGGTGTAACCGAGTGCCTCGGCACGTTCGCGCTGGCTTTCGGAAATCCACATCGCCGGCAAGCCCGCAAAAGGCTCGACCGTTTCAATACCGTCGATTTCCTCTTCAACATATCCGCTGTTCATCGCCATATAGTGATCGAACATTATCTCGCCGCCGGCGACTTCTACGCCCTTGATGAAAATCGTGTACTGGTTTGGAGACAGTTTTATATTGTCTTGCAAGCGGATTTGCGGAATAATCGCGCCGAGTTCGAGGGCGATATTTCTCCGAATCATAACGACGCGCTCGAGAAGGTCACCGCCCTGGTCGGCTGCGACCAGCGGAATTAACCCGTACCCAAAGCACAGGCGAATCATATCAACATCTGTAAGGGGCAACATATCGTCGGGGCGGCGCATTTCTTCCGCCTCAACGTCATCCGTCGTGATTTCCGATTCAATTGATGACAGGGTTTCCTGTCTGTTTTGTCTGATTCCAAAAACCATAAGCACTGCTCCTGTCGGAACGAAAAACCACGGCAAGGGGCTGAAAAGCCCGAGGAAAATCAGCGCGCCGCCCGTAACAAGCATAACAAGCGGATGCGTCAAAAGCTGTTTCGCAAGCGAGCCGGAAACTTCGTCTTCAACCGTTGCCTTTGTAACGATGAAACCTGTCGAAAGCGCGATAAGGAGCGCGGGAATTTGTGCAACAAGACCGTCACCGATTGTCAGCAGAGCATATACCTCAAGGGCCTCGGGAATAGACAAATCTTGATAAAGCGCACCCATTGCCACGCCGCCAATCAAGTTTACGAAAACAATAATTATCGAGAAAATCGCGTCACCTTTTACGAATTTAACCGCACCGTCCATCGCGCCGTAAAAGTTAGACTCGTCTTGTATTTTTTTTCGGCGTGCCTTTGCCTCTTCTTCGTTTATAAGCCCGGTGTTAAGGTCGGCGTCGATTGCCATTTGTTTACCCGGCATAGCGTCGAGGGTGAAGCGTGCGGTTACCTCGGCAACACGTTCCGCACCCTTGATAATAACAAGGAAGCTCGCAAGCAGGATAACGAGGAACAGTATAAGACCCAAAATCAAATTGCCCTGCGCAACAAATTGCCCAAACGTTCGAATAACCTCACCGGCAGAATGCTCCGAACCGTCGCCACCGAGAATCAGGCGCGTCGTCGTTACACTCATGGTCATTCTAAAAAGCGTGACAATAAGTAAAATAGTCGGAAACATAGACATTTCCAACGCTTCTTTTGCATACAGGGCATTAAGCAAAATGATTATTGCAAACCCAATTACTACCATCAAAAGGAAATCCACAGCCAGCGGGGGCAATGGCCGCATTATCATTACGACCGCCGCAACTATGAATATGCCGATTATTGCTTCTTTTTTCTTCATTTTGCGCGTTCACTCTCCCTTTCGGGACTTTTTTTAAAACTAAACTTCAAGATAGTATAACCTAAGATTCTTTGCGAGGCAAGAATTTATCGTCGAGATGAAAAAATTTCAAAATCGGTGCGGGTAGTGTCACTACCCGCACCGATTTTTTTTCGTGCGTTTTTTTTGCCGCCATATGTTTTGAAAATGTCTGATATGTAATTATTTCAGGCGTGCGTTAATAATTTCCGAACCTCGTCTTCGGAAAGTACGTTTATGAAACTCCCGCCCTCGGTGATTACGGAGTCGATTAAATCGCGCTTTTTTTCTTGCAGCTCCATTATTTTTTCTTCTATAGAATCTTTTGCGACGAGGTTAAACACCTGCACGGATTTTTCTTGCCCAAAGCGATGTGCGCGGTCGGCGGCCTGATCCATAACGGACGGATTCCACCAGGGGTCGAAATGAATTACAACGTCTGCACCGGTTAAATTTAAACCTGTGCCGCCCGCTTTTAGAGAAATTAGAAATAAATCGCGTTCTCCGCCGTTAAATGCCTCCGTCATTTCTACGCGTTCCTTAGATTTTGTCGCGCCGTCGAGGTAGAAATATGAAATGGTTTTCGGCAACGCTTCCTTTATAATAGCAAGCATTTGCGTGAACTGCGAAAAAAGCAACACGCGATGCCCCGATTCAAGCGAAAGCTGGATTGTTTCAAGCGCGAGGTCGAGCTTGCCGCTTCCATGCGTGTAGTCCTGCAAAAACAGCGCGGGATGACAGCAAATTTGCCTCAGGCGAGTAAGCTGTGCGAGGATGCTTATGCGATTTTCCGCAAACGAGCCGATCATCTCGTCCAGCACGCCCATTGCCTTCATATGGTAGGCTCGATAGATTTTTTTCTGCTCAGGCTCGAAATCGGCGGG
>WRHA01000340.1 GCA_009783395.1 Defluviitaleaceae bacterium | reverse complement strand
GTCCGGCGAGGATTGTTCGAGGTTTTCGCCGATTGTGGCTTGGGTGTGCTTTTCTTGCCATTCGGCGGTGATTTTTGCCCTGGCGCGGCGTATGCGTTCTTTGCCTATTTCGCAGATATTTTTGTATCCCGCTTTGTGGGCTTCGGATTTTTCATTTGTGATTTCGGGTAGTTGCACCATAATGAAGCGGCGGTTGCCGCCGTCCTCGGCGTTTAGTTGCATTACGGCGTGGGCGGTGGTGGCAGAGCCGCTGAAAAAGTCGAGAATTATATCGTTCCCGTCAATTTCGGTTGATAAATGTAACATTTTCTGTATGAGCGTAATTGGTTTTGGATAGTCAAAAATATCTTTGCCAAGTAGTCCATCAACAGCTTTTGTGCCATCGTCCAACGTCCCAACTTCTTTATAAGCCCACAAATTTATTGGAACCATTCCGTCTTTTAATTCAGACAAAAAACGCTTTAATCGCGGGTAGGTATTTTCGCCACTTTTGCCCCAATATAAGCGGTTTTCCTTTGCATGAATTTCGTATTGTTCGCGGCTGTATTTCCAAGCATTTACCGCGTGGGAAACTGTTTTTTGGGTTATTGGGTTTATCATGTCGTAAGACAAATTGGGTCGCTGTTCTTTTGTCCTTTGGCTGACGTATGAAACGCTTGTCCATGCACCTCTCGGGTCGTTGTCGGGATTTGAATAAATGGAATTTGCTTTTTCAGTTCTCGGTTCGCGCAAAATCGCAACTGCGTCACTTTTCCGATAACACAAAACATGGTCTATAACAGACGACATCAGCTTTGCGTCATTATTTCGCGTGAATCGTTTTTCCCAAATGAAGTCTGCAACAAAATTTTCCTCGCCAAAAACTTCATCGCACAATTTTCGCAAGTTGTGAACTTCGTTATCATCAATCGAAATGAAAATAACCCCATCATCGCGCAACAAATTAGCCGCTAGGCGTAGGCGGGGGTACATCATGTTCAGCCAGTCCGTGTGGAAGCGTCCCATGCTTTCGGGGTTGCTTTTGGTGGCTTGGCTTGTGATTTCTTTGTAATGGGCGATTGGGTCGGTGAAGTTGTCGTTGTACACAAAGTCGTTGCCTGTGTTGTATGGTACTTGATAACGATATATTGAATCACAGGCGGGGAAGTTGAATCCCCGCCGTGTTTTTACTGTTTTGTTTGTTCGTGTTGCTGTTGTAAATGTTGCCATGTTATTCAACCTCCACGATACCCACGAAGTTATAATGAATATCAACTTGCTGTGTTGTTTTGCCGTTACCCTTAACTTTTTCGTGTACGACTATCTTTTCAACAAGCTCACGGAGGATTGTTCCGCTGAGTTCCTGTAGGTTTAGATACTTCCTTGCGATTTTTAGGAATTTGTCGATGCCCGAAAAGGTTTCGGCTGTTTCGGATTGTTCTTTTTCGTGGGCGATGATGGTGTTTTCGAGTTGGGATTGCTCTTGCTCGTAGTTTGCGGTCATTTTAGCGAAACGCTCCTGTGATAAAGAGCCAAGTGTCCGTTCCTCGAAAAGCTGTGTAATCAATTTATCGAGTTCCACCACACGCCGTTTCGCTTTGTCATAATCACGCTTTTTGGAAGCGACTTCTGATTTTATGACAGTTTGGCTTTTCTTCATCAGCGATTCCGCAAACGCTTTTTCGTTTTGGGCAACGTAGCTTGTTACCATGTTGATATGTTCCATCACCAACTGCTCAAGCACCACAACCCTTATGCCATGCGGAGTGCATTTATGGCGTTGTTTGCCGCGATATGTTCCGCAGTTGTAGGTAAACTGGCTGGGGTCAATGGTTGTTCCTCTGAAAAGGTACTCGCCATTTCCACAGTCATAACAGTAGACAAGCCCGCTAAACATTGGTTGTTCTCCCATTTTTGTTGGTCTTCTTCTGTTTTTGCGAATGTTTTGCACGATTTCAAAGGTTCGCTCGTCCACAATGGGGTCGTGGGTGTTGGGGAATAGCAAACGGTCGGCTTCATCGTTGAATATGCGTTTTTTGTTCTTGTAGGACAAAGAATAGCTTTTCTTGTTTTCGGTATGCCCGATATATTCCTTGCGCTCTAACATTCTTGCGATTGTAGCTTCGCTCCAACGGTTGTGATATTTTGCTGTGCCGCCTGTGGTTGTACCTTTTTCTTCGTAGGGAGTAGGTATGCCCTCAGTGGTGAAGATACGCCCGATTTTGGCGGGACCCAAACCGCTTGCACAAAGGTCAAACATTCGCTTGATGATTTGTGCCTGTTTTTCGTTGATGATGAGTTTCTCGGTATCGCGGCAGTAATCGTAGCCGTATGGGGTTAATGCCCCATTCACGCGCTTACCCTGTTTGGCTTGCATATCCTTGACTGCCCGCACCTTGCGAGATGTGTCCCGAACATGGAAGTCATTGAATAGGTTACGGAATACGGCTATATCGTTTTCGCCCTTGTTGCTGTCTACTCCATCGCCTATGGCTATGAAACGCACGTTGTTTTTGGGGAAGATTATTTCTGTGAACATACCCATTTGGATATACTCACGCCCCAGCCTTGAGAGGTCTTTTACAACGATAATTCCTATTTCGCCATGCTCAACCATGTGGAGCATACGCTGGAACTGCGGGCGGTCAGTGAAATCTGCCCCAGAGTAGCCATCATCCACAAATTCCATGATGTTGTGAAATCCTTGGTCGTGGGCATAATTGGTTAGGATTTGCCGCTGATGTACGATACTATCGGACTCGTTCACACCTCCATCGTCCGAACTAAGGCGCATGTACAGGGCTGTTTTTCGCCCTGTAGCCATCTTTGTTAATGCTGTTGCCTGTGTTATTTTTTGAACTGCTCGTTGGTCTATAGTCATACAAGCACACCTTCCTTTGCTTGTAGCACACAGTCCAAATCGTTACGAGATATGCTCCCATTATAGCATAGCTTTGGCGCAATTGCCGCTGTTTTTTGAAAACAATCGAAACTATTTTCGCTTTGCGGGTTGCCCTTTGTTTTGGTTAAACCGATAACTTCACTTGTTGTACCCGACAAGTCCTTCTCCATCAAACGAAACAAAGCAGAGGATATGCTTATTCCAGCATCCTCTGCTCTATATTTTCCATTGATTATGTACGTTGTTCTGCCAATTTTAGTTTCTTTTCGCAGAAATCACTTCCTTTCTTTACGCTCCACTTTGGTGATAATGGTTGCGTTTTGCCCTATTTATATTTTTTGTGGGCGGCGGCGAGTTGCCAACTATATAAATGTAGCGCATGTGAACAGGGCTTGTCAACGTGTTTCGTCAGCAAATTATGCGATTTTTCGGGACAATATCGCAATTGAAATTATTTCATTATATATAAAATTCTCCTTGCTATCCGCATAACCACAGGTACACACACCGTATTCCCAAGCTGCTTATATCTTTCTTTTTGTGGTATATCAGTAAAGTTATACCATTTTGGGAAACCTTGCAATGCCAAGCAATCTTCTGGTGTTAGTTTTCGTATGCCGTAAGCATCTCGGATTAACGGTACACGGTCGTGGTATGTTCCCATATTGGCTTTAAGTGTAGGGCATATTTCCCATGCTCTTTTTGCAACACCGCTGTCATCTATGCGATAAATGGCGTTTTCGTCTGTCATTCGAGCATTGAGTGCTTCGTAATAACGGTTTGGCGGTCGGTAGTAAAATTTTTCATCAGCTGTCGCATTGCGGCTTATTGTATCATTTATTTTTCTCGTTAGCGGCACTTCATCGGGAAATGAAAAATTTTCGAGCTTCTCATGGTCAAGAAATGCGGCGATGAATATTCGGTCACGGTATTGCGGAATGTTTGCGTGGGTGTGCGCCCCCTGTACGGAATACTTTACGCCGTAACCCCTTTCGGCAAGGGTGTTGTATATAGTGATGAATGTGCGCCCATTATCATGCTGAACGAGGTTCTTTACATTTTCGAGGAACACGATTTCCGGCTTCACTTTGTCAATGACACGCAAAATTTCATAATACATTGTGCCGCGTGGGTCTGCGAAGCCTTGTTGATTGCCCATAACAGAAAACGATTGGCAGGGAAATCCTGCGGTCAGAATATCGAATGTTGGTATCGCATCGAGGTGAACTTGCCGAATATCTCCCTCAATCAGAAAATCCGAGCCGAGGTTATGGCGATATGTCGCACAGGCGTAGCGGTCAAGTTCATTTGCCCAAACCAATTCCGCACTGGCCTGCTTAAATCCGATACAAATACCGCCTATGCCCGCAAACATACTGCCTACTCGCAAAACTTTACCTCCCGGGCATTGCGCCACGCCTTTCCGAGATTACGTTTTCAATCTCTGCCACAACAACGTCCAATTCTCTTTTGATGCGCTTACCCCAAAACCGAAGAACAATATAGCCTTCTGATTCAAGCTGACAATTCACTTCACGGTCACGTTCCATGTTGCGTTTTATCTTCGGTATCCAAAAATCACAGCGGCTTTTGAAATCGGCTTTGCGATTTTCCCAATCATGCCCGTGCCAAAATTCGGAATCGCAAAATACGGCGATTTTTTCTTTTGTGAAAACAATATCGGGCTTGCCGACAACCTTTGCATAATTTTTCCTATACCGATAACCTTTTGCGAATAATGCACGGCGCAAGGTAGTTTCAATTTGCGAATCCTTATTCTTGACAGCTTGCATGTTACGGCGACGTTGTTCCGGTGTGTGCTTGTCCATTAATTAAAACGTATTTGTAAGTTTAACTTGATGAAAATTTTGCCGCCCTCGTTGTAAAGCTCACAGTACCCATACCTTGATGTGCTTGGGCTGTCAAGCCGGGTTTCGCGGAGCAGATATTCCTTAAAAAACTTCCTGTTAGCGATATGGTATGCAACAACACCACCATCCGTTTTAACGATAATATACCCACCATTCGCTTCATCGTCACCATCCCATTCGGTTGCCGGTTTCATACCAAGTGCAGATGCACATAAAAGCTCTTTGATATTATGGAAATAAAAATCTTTGCGACGGTTCAGCGGGTTGATGCGCACTATTTCTTCGGCAAGAACAGCACAGTCCGTTGTACGCCTACAAAAGAACCCTTTTAGCATTTCCGCAACAATCAAAGGCATTTGGCTGTCAATCATCATAAGATTTTCTTCAAAAATTTTGTTGTCAACGCTGTGGAAAAGCAATTCACCACCTGCCGCGTCAATTGCATTCATTCTATCGATAATTTTTTTAGTCGAATCAATGGAATTTATATCGGTAATATCGGAGGGCGATAATCCAGTAACTTCAAAAGTGAAGTTCGTAGTCTTGCCCGGGTTTAGCAAAGTCGGAGCAGCTCCAAGGTCGCTTTTTATACTGAATCCAACAATGTTTTGAAAGCCTGTCTGCACATCATGGATTTCGACATTCAAATCTGCCTTGTCAGCTGATGGGGCTTTAGGAGTGGTTGCACCAATTTGACGGAGGAATTTCTCTGCTTCGGGAATCGCAAAAGACCCTTTACCTTTCGACAGGCGACCGATGTCTATAAACATATCTTGTGCCGCCGCCTTAAAATCGTCCATCGGTAACGTTAATATTTTTACATCATTCAAATAAATATCAACGTTTGAGCTGGTGGCATTTGGCAAATACTCATGACCTTCACGCAAAATACGAATTATCGGAAAATATTTATCTCGAATACGCGCCTTGTTTTCGTCTGCAGCATACAACTTTCCATCAGAGAGTAATTTTAAGAAAGCGTAACCTTCTGACCACTCACCCTTATTTACTTCTATAGCCATTATTTAGTCGCTCCTTTTTCATATACATCAAGTATGATTTTTATCTGCTTGGCAATGGCACTTATTACAGGCACGGAAACGGAGTTTCCAAATTGTTTATATAAATGTACATCTGCAACGGTCAAAGCAAAACTATCGGGGTAACCTTGTAAGCGCGCCCATTCCCGCGGGGTCATTTTTCTTATACCCTCTGTGTTGACAGAGCCTTTAATTTTCGTCACAGGAGTTAGGTCAGTTTGCCGTTTGTCAACCAACAGATTTCGTTCCCTGCCCATGCCGCCGCATACAATAGCACCGGCAATATCTTCCCAATCCCGCACTTCATAACCAAACCCATGCCCCTTTGCTTCGTGCCTTGCACGATGACGGCGTAATGTTTCTAAATACACATCGCTCAGATAATATTTTGCAGATACGGGCTGTTCTTCCAATATATCTTTGATGCGCTTGCTTGAATCAGTCGGCTGAGGAAATTCAAAATCTTCACTATCAATGTCATTGCGAAACGCAACTATGTAAATACGCTCCCTGTTTTGTGGAACGCCATAATCCTTGCTATTCAGCACTTTTGCATGGACAGTATATCCCTTCTCCGGCAATGTCCTCATTGCACCCTCGATTATATCGAAGGTGCGTCCTTTGTCGTGTATAGTTAATCCTTTAACATTTTCGCAAAAAATCACTTTGGGCTTGTGGTGTGCGCAAATACGGGCAACGTCAAAAAAGAGAGTGCCTCGTGACATTCCCTTATAATCATCAGTAAAACCTTTTCTTGCGCCGGCAAGACTAAACGCTTGGCACGGAAAACCTGCCAAGCAAATATCGAACGCAGGGATAGTGGCTTCATCAACCTGTGTGATGTCGCCGGCTATTTCAACCGAATCCGGAAAGTTAGCACGATATGTTTGTTGTGCCTTTTCGTCCCACTCGCTGATAAAAACGGTTTTAATAGTATCTCCAAAGGCCTGGTCAAATCCGAGCCTTATACCACCAATCCCGGCAAATAAATCTATGGATTTTAACTTATTCATATTAACATCACCTTGTTATTCATCAGTTTTTACAGCTTCGCATATGTCGGAAATATCACAATCGAGAACGCCGCAAATTTTTAATAGCGTGTCAGTCATTACGTTCTCACCCTTGCCGAGTTTCGCAATTGCTGTTGTGCTTATGCCGGTTGCATTTTTTAAGTCTTTTTTATTCATACCTTTATCAATGAGAGTTTTCCATAATTTGTTATAACTCATCGTCTTGCCCATACTTGCACCTCGCTCCCCAATAATTATACCGCAAACGAATTGCATAATCAAGAATAAATTTGTCGGAGCAAATTTTAATATTGCCAAAGCAAACATCGCGCTAAAATTGCTCTTGACAACCAGTACAACTTATGTTACCCTTGGATTACCTTTCATGTTGGTGAAAGATGCGGAGTATTTCTGTCAAGCCATAATTAAGAATTATTGCCATCAACAGGAACAACGCCTGTAAGGTGAAGATGTCTTGGGTTGGTTGCGACATGAGAATCACACTCCTATCCATTGTTATTATAACATGGTACAGTATCACATGCACAATTGGATAACAACGTTCATGTTTGTTGCCTGCGAGATTAGGGACGTTATCCCCCATACTCGTAGGCATCTTGCATTTTGGGGGTATTTTTTTGAATCGCAACAAGGAATATAGTTCATGCGCTTTGCAAATACCTTGTGAAACCTGCGAATCTAACGCTTTATGTGAAGCGTGGGTTCGCTTTGTTTTGTTACATAACGACACGAAATCCTACGCACATTTCGACAAAAGGGTGTCGTTAGCATTGCCGACAATACGTGACTATGTGATGAATGAGCGCAATATCGCAACTCACCGATTTTATCCCTTCGTGCATTTCACAAAAAATCATAGACGTTTTGGAAAACCCCAAAAACCGAGAGAGCTATATTATTGCGCTCACTTAGACCGTTGTGTTTATCAACGATACGCCTTCTTGTTGAATCAAAAATATAATCAACGAGTTGCTGCACTCGGAACGGCTAATGTTTCAATCGCTTACCGTGACAATCTAAACCAAAACAATATAGATTTTGCTAAGACTGCATTTGATGCCATTAGGAAAAAGGAACATTGCTTGGTACTGGTTGGAGATTTTACAAATTTCTTCGGCAGGCTGAATCACAAATATTTGAAATCAATGATTTGCAATTTAATGGAAGTGGACGAGTTACCGGCAGACCATTATGCAGTTTTCAAAAATATTACGCAGTTTGCAAGTTGGGATTGGAAATCAATAGTAGAGCATTGCGGCCACAAAATAACGGAACGAGGTATTCGCACAAAACTAAACCGCCAAAAACAAGGTGTGCTAATGACAAAGGAACAGTTTCGGAGCGGTAAAAAACATTTCACAGTAAATCGCTCCGGTATCGGTATTCCTCAAGGCTCACCCATTAGTGCTATACTTTCCAATGTATATATGCTTGATATGGATGTTGATTTGAATAATTTCGTTGCCGAGCATGACGGAATTTATATGCGATATTCCGATGATTTTATTATTGTGCTGCCTTATGAAAACGATAATGCCGCTGCTGAATATAAAGATAAAGTGTTATCGTATTTTCAAGATAAGCATGAACTTGTCGAATTACATGAGGATAAAACAAATTTGATGATTTTCAACAACGGTTCTTTTGCATCATTTCCGGAAAATAAGCCTACAACACTGGACTATCTTGGGTTTATTTTTGACGGTACAGATATAAAATTGCGCACTAAATCAACGACCAAATATTATTACCGTATGCGGAGAAAAGCGCGGCATATCGGTAAACGAAATTGGATTTCACCCACCGGTAAGCATATCACAGCAAAAAATTTGTATAGAATTTATTCCACGAATGACGAGCAGCAAACTTTCATCGACTACGCCAAGAGAGCGACACATAGATTGAAGTTGAATGACCCGGTTGCAAATTCACTTATCAAGCACCATAAACGAAAAATTGCTAATGCAATAAAAGATGGGGTTGAAAAGTAGCGATGTTGCAGTAGATAATAAATGTTGATTTTGCTGTGTTTTGGGATGTCAGTCAAAGATTGCGGAGTATACGGGCAAGCAATGTCTGTGTTACCACACAGCCGCTTGCGAGGGAGTTCCCTCGACCCCAAATCCAATTCATCGTATATGCGCAAGCAGTGTATGTGCGCACACACATACGGCTTGCGCAGGGTTTCACCCCACGACCCCATTTGCAAATTGTTCGCTTCGCTTCACAATTATGCAAATTCAAAATGTTGCTGCGCACATTTTGTTAAGCGTTCCGCTACTAGAATCAGTAATTCAAATTATGAGTGCGCTTATAAATTTGGGGCGTTAGTGCAAATTCAAATGGTGTTTGCTCATTTCAAATTGCAATTCACCACCATTCAATTTGCACATTTCAATAAGGGTTTACGCA
>WRHA01000339.1 GCA_009783395.1 Defluviitaleaceae bacterium | reverse complement strand
AGACGATGAAGGTATCCGTCGGCGGCTTTCGCGGCGATGCCAATATATGCATATTGCACAAAATGAACATCGGCGGGTATGACATGGAAAAAGTTATCGCGCTAGCCGTTCCCTTTGGCGGCGAGTTACATAATCACATTCTCTTAGGTGCGAATGTTACAAACAATTGGGAGTTTACCCTTTCGCGCTTGAAAAATCGCTTGACCGTAACCGAGGAATTTTCCGAAGTAGCGCGAAAACGCGAATATCCGTACAGATATTACTTCAACAACAAGGGGCAAGTTATCGGGTTTCAGGAGTTTGAGTCGGTTACTGCACTGCAATTGTAAGCTGATCTGTTGTGAAGGCACCCACTACGTCTTCGAACTCGATTCTAAATGAGAAGGCAAATGTTCCGGCGGTTGTCGGAGTGCCGCTAATCGTACCACTGGTCATGCAAAATGAAACTCCGGGAGGCAATTGACCTGACGCAAGTGTCCAAAAACTTGGAGTTGCACCTGTAATCGATATAGGCATCGTAAAAGGCTGACCGACTGAAACTTGGTGGAACGGGCTTTGTCCCCATGTCAATGCATGTATGGTGATTGTAAATTGTCTTGTGTCATAACCGCCGGCATTTTCGGCGCGTACGGTGAAGTTGAATGTTCCGAAATCATTTGCGCGGCCTCCAATTATCCCGCCTGTCCCCATACTTAATCCATCGGGTAAAGAACCGGACTCAATGCTCCATGTAATCGGTGTCCCCCCGGTCGCGGCGAGCGTTTGCGCAGTGTACGTCTCACCAAATATTCCGCCGGGCAGGGATGTGGCAGTTATGGTTGGCGGCGTAACCGCCGGTGCCGGTGCGGCAACCGTTATTCTGAAATCTTGAGTATAATTTGTGGTCGCGGTTGCACCGTTTGTAATGGTTGCCCTGACCGTCACAGTTCCTGCAGATGTTGCGTTCAACGTATTTCCGCTTATTGTTGCACCCGTTCCCCCTGCGCTTGCGACGCTCCATGTAATATTTCTATTTGTTGCATTGTTTGGAGCAACTGTACCCGAAAGGGTCAACGGCGTCCCCACCGTCGCGTTCGATGGTACTCCCGTTATGTTTGCGACACGAATGTGCGCTGGTGGGGGTGGTGTCGATGCTGGTGCGACTGTAATAGTAATTTCATGCGTAAAGTCGGCATATTGCGTTCTGCCATTTACTACAGTTGCCCGTATTGTTGCAGTGCCTCCGGATGTTGCACTTAACCTATTTCCACTTATTGTTGCACCTGTACCTCCTGCATTCACAACGCTCCACGTAATATTCCTATTTGTTGCGTTGCTTGGGTTTGCCGTGCCTGAAAGAGTCAATGGCTGACCCGCTGTCGCGGTCATTGGTACGCCCGTTATGCTCGTAACAGGAACGAACGCCGCACGTACTGTAATGCTAAAATCTTGTGTGAAATTTGAGGTTGCCGTTTCGCCGTTTGTAACAGTTGTCCTAATTATCGCGACACCCGACGCAGTTGTGTTCAGCGTGTTTTCGCTTATTGACGCACCTGTGTCGCCGGCACTTGCTACACTCCACGCAATATTCCTATTGGTTGCGTTGCTTGGGTTTGCCGTACCCGAAAGATTTAACGGCGTACCCGCTGTTGCGCTTGTTGGTACTCCCGTTACGCTTGTTACAGGAACGAATGCCTCACTAACGGTTATGTTGAAATCTTGCGTGAAATTTGAGGTTGCGGATGAGCCGTTTACAACGGTTGCCCTAACCGTTACCGTCCCCTCCGCTGTTGCATTCAGCGCATTTCCGCTTATTGTCGCGCCCGTGCCTCCGGCATTCGCAACGCTCCAAGCAATGCTACTGTTCGTTGCATTGCTTGGAGCAACTGTACCCGAAAGGGTCAACGGCGTCCCTACTGTCGCGGCCGTTGGTACTCCCGTTATGCTTTCGACAGGAGTGTGCGTCGGTGGAGGTGGTTCCGATGTTGGTTCGTCTCCCTGCTCAACATCGTCTTCGCTTTCGCCTTCCGGTTCGTCATCATCCTCAAATTCAACTTCAGGTACGCCATCATCTTCCAAGTTGTCTTCAGATTCCGGTTGAATATCGGGGACGAGAGGGGCTGTCGGTTCTGCTCCGCGGCTCACAGATAACACAACCGTTTCTCCGATAACTAACACAGCTCCGGCCGCAGGACTTTGGCTGTGTACGCTTCCGGATACCATAGTATCGTGATATTCTTCGACTATGGTCACAGAAAATCCTTGCTCTCGCAACATATTTTCGGCATCAACCCAGTTTTGGCCGAAAACATTTTCTACATATAACGAGCTCTCGGGGTCGTGTCCCGATATGAAAATAACCACTACGAGAAAAACAAGCAAAGATGCCGCTCCTATCCCTGTAAGCAACAGGGCTTTTTGCCACCGGTCCTTTTGTGGCTCTTCTTTATTCGTATACTCATTATTTTTGTTCACCTGCACCCCGGAAGGTTCATACGCTTGTTTGCGGGGAATATTTTTAGCTTCAGTGGTTGAGTCATCAAACAAACCCACTGTACCTTCATTTGTGCGCGAACTTTGCCCGGCAGAATCACCGAATAAACTCACCGTTGCCTCGTTGGTATTCTCGCTATTCGACTTGCGCGATTTCTTTACATCTTGCGCATGAAAATCAGCAAACAAACTTGTTGTGACAGTACCTTCGGGAGCTTCGGTATCAATGTAATCCACGGACTTTACAGGTGTCGAATCGCCCTTTGGATAAATTATCGGAGCTTCTGCTGTAGAATAGGCAATTGCCTCAAGTTCCTGCCGTAGTTGCATCGGGCTGGAATGCCTGAGATTCGGGTCAAACGCACAGGCTTTTAACACAATTTCAGCAATCCTGCCGTCTGCATTTTTCGGTGCGGGCAACGGCGTTCCATTAAATCGCATTGTCTTTGCCGCTTCTTGGTCGCTGTATTTTATCGGCTTTGGATATTCGGGAAGAAAAGGTGTGCGGTTATCGTTTAACAACCTATACAAAACGATACCCAACGAATAAATATCCACGCTCGGGCCGTACGCTTCATCGCGATAAACCTCCGGAGCCATATATGTATATGTCCCTTTTTTTGACAGTCCGCCGCTCGTTTTTTCTACAGTCCGCGCAATGCCGAAATCGCCGAGTTTGAAATCACCCAAATCGGACACAAAAATATTCTCCGGCTTAATGTCGCGGTGAACAATGTTGTGCTTTTGACATAATTCCAACGCGCTACAAATATCTACACCCAACTTTATTATGGTTTGTCGGGTGAAGGATTCGCTTTTCGAATAATCATAGAGTGGCGTAAGTAGCTCCATGCGAATGATTATATTCCAACCAATCTCGCCATCGTGCTTAATAACGCTATGGTCTTCGTAACTCACAACGTTCGGCGTACCTTTAAGCCGCGACATTAAAGCGGATTCTCGCACAATATCTTCAACGAATCCTTGAAAATACGCCGTAAGGCTCTCATCATCCATGCCTTGTGAACGAATGCTTCTGATTTCGGATTGATTTTGCGGAATTGTGATAATTTTGATTGCGGATTTATAGACGCTACCAAAATCTTCACGCTCTGCTTCAAAAACGCTTCCGTAATTTCCTTCGCCGATTAAGCGGACAAGCGTCCAGTTGCCAAGGACTATGTCGCCGGGTTTGTATTTTGTGTTCATTCGGGTAACTCCTCTTCATCGTCTTCGGGGTTGGCTGTATAGTTGACTGTAGGGTCGGCTGCGCTACTGTTATATTCATCGTTTTCGTTATCATTTTCATTATTATTGACATTGTTGTCGCCATTTTCGATGTCATCGGAAGGTGGTTCCGGCGAAGGCGGCGGGCTTGGTGTTGTCGGTGGTTCAGGTGTTACCACCGGCTCGATGGGTGGTGAGGGCAGAGTCTGCGTTGGTGTCGGCGTGTAAGCAGGCAATTCCTGTGGTGCATGTCCCCGACTTACTATTATTGTAACCCGGCCTCCGACGGGATGCTCGGTTCCGCTCCCTGGAATTTGACTAATCACAAACCCATCTTCCACTTCATTGTTGAAGTATTCTTCTTCGGTTACATAGAATCCGCGACCTTCCAATATGCTCCGTGCAATATCTCTGTTTATCTCGACTACATTTGCGACAGGTGCATATCGTATTTGGTGTAGCGCTGGGGAAGGTGTCGGCGCAGAGGTCGGAGTTTGTGTCGGTTCGGGTGTCTGTTCAGGGGTTGATTCCGGGGATAGTTCTAGAGTTGGTTCTAGAGTTGGTTCTGAGGTTGGTTCGAGTGTAGAGCTATGAGTTGATTCGGGCGTGGGTTCGGGTGTTTCCTGCGGAATCCATGTTTCGTGTGCATCCTCTGAATTGTCGATACGCTGAGAGTCCGAATTTTGCCCATAACCTATATCCTGCGAAGCAGCACCTCGGCCATTGCGTAACATTCCGGTCAATACAACGCCAAACACAACGATAAAAATTAGCAATGACGCAACGCCCGCATACAGTGCAGGCTTTTTAGCAAAAAGGCCTCGACGCTTTGCGAATTTCCCGCCCGCACGAGCATTAACAAGCATAATCGTAATATTATCCCTGCCGCCGTTTTTTAGTGCCTCGGCGAGTAGTACTTCTGCCTTTTCCTCGAGAGAATTATATGTATTTAAGATATGCAGGATTAAATCGTTATCCAGCATATCGGTCAAGCCGTCACTGCACAGCAAGAAAACATCGCCATCACAAAGTGTAACTTGCTCTCTATACGGCTCAATTTCCATTTCTGACGGAAAAATTCCCAAATGCTGAGTTAATTTATTGCGTTCGGGGTCTTTGCGAGCTTCTTCCTCTGTGATTATTCCAAGCTCGACCTTCGTTCTTGCGGCGGTATGGTCAACACTCAATTGCCGCAATTCCCCGCCGCGAAGCAAATAAATTCGGCTGTCACCGATATTGGTTACAACCGCCGAATCCTCGGCAACGTAAAGCCCCGCAAAAGTTGAACCCATGCGAACGCCGTTGTTTTTTTTCATGATGTGGCAAATATCCGAGTTTCGTTCAAGCAAATATCGGGACATTGCATCCTTTTTATTAGGAAAGTTCGTTTTCTTCATTTCATTTACGGCAATAAAAGAAGCAAGTCCGCCGTGCGACGCGCCGCCCATTCCATCTGCGACGGCATACACTCCGACATTATCGGAAGTGTCGCTGTGGCGAAATGTCGATGTGTCGGAGAAAGATTCGCGTAAAACACCGTTCAGATATAAATTGTCTTGATTGTCGGCACGGACACGGCCGATGTCACAGATTGCGTAGGTTGTGAGTTTCATGAAGACGACCCCCATCACGAAAACTTGAACGACTAAATATTATTACTCTATTGCAGACGGCACATTTTGCACTTTAGTTCGGACGCGTGCCTCGGCCTCTTCATATGCGATTATGTTTTGCATGACGGTTCGATGCAAAAGCATCAAGTCGCTTTCGACGGATTCAATTCCGTTTAGTACGTTACGAAACATTGAACGCAAATTTGCACGCTCAAGCACTCGAGGGTCAATAAGGGACATTATTCTTGACACGCTTTCTTTTGTCTCGCTGATATGATTTATAATTAGTGGCAGTTGCTCGTTTGCAGATTTTGCGAGGGTTGTGTTTATGTCAATATCCATTTTTTTGCCTCCTGTCAGTGCGACATTTGATTTCGTATAGCCGTTTCTTCTTCCATCTTTATCCTATCAGCCTCTTGAATTATATTATTAATGATAATGTCCAATTCTGTTGCAATCTTCGCAATTTTTGCGGCGTGGTTGTCGAGTGCTTGATTGATGAGTTGCATTTCCGACCCCCGCCAATGGGTGTTTAAGTTGCGCTGGTATGAAGATATGGATATTTGCGAACTGTTCAAAGAGCTGACTTGCATCCTTAGCTGATTTGCTTGATTGCTTATGTTTGAGATGTTGATTGTCATGTGTTTCACTCCTTGTATTAATTATGTAGCTCAAGGGAACAACCGCCATTCACTACCACGATTAATGAATGGGCGTTGTCCCTTGAAATGCATTTTGTCATTGCGTAGAGGTAGCCATCTCCTGTACAGCCGACATTCGAGCGGCCTCTTCATTGTCATACCTATCCGCAGTGTCTCTAAGAAACTGCATGTACGATTCCATTGCCGGCGGATATGTTTCAAAATAACATTGCCGTAGATTAGCGAACCTTGTTCGGAGTTCGGTACCCGATTCAGTACACCATCCATCGTCTTCGAGAGCCATCATCTGATTGTATATTGCAGTGAATCGATCGTCTAAATCCAAACGAATGGCCCCGATTTGAGTAGCGACGTCTCTTAATTGCTCCGGAGTAACCCTAATATTACCTTCTGCCATGATTCCACCTCCTTCCTTCCAATAAATTTGTTAAAGCTTGACATGTACATTAATTCCCTCTTGGGCTAACTAATCCACCTACAGCCGACAAGTTCATTTCTTGCACATCTTGGAAGCCCCTTGCACTTTGCTCTAGCAGCGTTTCGTACTCCTGCAAAAGACTCTTCAAGTGTACGACGTCAGCATGCAAAGCGTTCATTCTTTCTTGAAACATTTGACTGTCAACATTTTGTGACGCTGCCCAAAATTGTTCTAACGGTCCGGTTTGTACGCCACGTATTCGGTCAATTATGTCTTGCACTTCCGGAAGAAAAGTATTACGAAACATTTGTACAGCGGCTAAAATTTTAGGCGCGTTAATAATAAGTTTTCCAGCAGCTTTTACAATAGGCATCTTTTTATGCCTCCTTTCGTATTTTTTTATCCAAGCCAGTCGTGGTAGCCTTGATAATAGGCGGCTCCGGCATTGAACTTCAAATCAGGATCAATCTCGTTGCATTGCGAATCTTAGATTCAAAAACCGTTGCTCCTTTATCTAGCGGAACACCATTGTCCGCTCTGAGCAACATAGAGCCTTGCGAGCCTTTGTAGCTTTTGTTCGATAAAGACTCAACGATTTCTACAAGCAACATTGTTGCCTCTCCGATTTTCTTTTCGGCAGGCAAAAGTACATCGTAATGCTTACTCACTGAAGGTACATACACATCAACAAGATATTTTTTCATAAACATGCCTCTCGTCACTATTGAAGGAATTTTACGAGTGTAGCTATAGAATTTTTTACAACAAATCCATAATTTTCACTAAGCTCCGACCTATAATCCGATGGGATTTTGTTAAGTTTCAAGCGGTATTGATTACTAATTCCATTGCCTACCCATATACAATTGCTATCGTTTACAAATTTTTTGTACCAGCTATCCAGTGTTAACGAAGTCAAGTGCCCCGAACTTTCCCCTACTACAAAATAGATATTGGATTTCGTTCCGGCATTTTCCATAGTTGATTTAAGCTTATTAACAAATGTTCTGCCGTCGTCATCGCCCTCATCATTAGGCTTATATTGTTCAAACATCGCAGTAAGCGCAGATAGAGAGTGTATAATGACAACCGTTGGCTTTTGTGCAGGGGTTTCTATTTCGCAAATTAGCTGTATGCAATCCTCAACAGTGCTGAGTACACTCTCTGCAGGGTCTCCCTGTGCCATTATTGCAACCTTTATGTCGTACTGTCCATCAATCATCGATCCAAGTGGATCAATAAAATTCTTCCACTCTTGATTCACGGACAAAACCAAACAAATGCCGGAAAAGTCTTGGAAAGCAATGTTTAAGGTTTCCTTTTCCACGCCTATTGGGACACGGCGCATGTTATTCTTTTCAATTGCCGAGATCAAAAATTGTTCTGTTACGACCTCCGGCAAAACAGGGATGCCCTGAGCCTTTATTCCCTTGTATTCATCAGACAGTTTTTGAGAAAATGTATTAATAAACTTGAAAGATGTTTCCTCTCTCGTCACAGCCGCTACTTGAAATTCAAATACAGAATCTTTACCTTGACGAAGCAAACCCCTTCCCTTGAAGCTTTCCGGTATCAAGCCGCCCGTTCGTCCAATAACAGATGTATAATCGTCTATATTATTTAGGCGCAAACAATATAAATTTTTAAAATTTTGTAGCAATGAGTATCTTACGTTGTTAATGCCGGTACAAGTCAGCACAAAATATATACCGTACTTTGTGCCCTCACTCGTCAGGTATCCGATATCTCCTGCCAAATCTCCGTACATTTCGGAAAAAATGGCAAAATTGTTGATTACTATAACAATACTTGATTCCGCTTGAGTTTCATTTTTGTTGTACTGAAGCAAGTCACCGCCATACTCGGCAAGCAAATTTCTGCGCATTTCAAGTTTTTCGCCCAGCATTTTAAAAAGATTCCCGATCTTTTCAGTATCACGAGACAGTACAACATCGCCAACATGCGGAGCTTTTGAAAACGCAGTCAGCGTTTCCGCGCCAAAATCCAAAATGTATAAATTTACTTCCTGTGGGGAATGTTCGTTAAGTAACGAATAGCACATAGCCTCAATAAACATTTCTTTGCCATTGCCTGCCGAACCGTAAATTATGGTATTGCCATCACGGGTGATTGGAACACGCAACACCCCCTGCGATTGGTGTGCTGGGTCGTCATATTCGCCGACAATCGGATTAAGGACAAACTGCTGCTCTTTTGTTTCCGCATATTTTTCTGAAAGTTCGTCAACGTAAATATGCGGCGGTATCGGGTCAAGCCACATCTTCCAATGGTCAATTTTTTCCTCGTCGCAAATTTTAGCTACGTACTTAGTGATAACATCAAGCTGTTTTGGCGGGTCTGTTATCATAGCGAATCTGTTTGTATTGTTTTCCGCAATTGTTCGCCCGTTTGTGTTAATCACCGAAACAGCATCATCACGGTCTTTAATTGCCCGCTGGGACGGATAATACGGCGCACCTGCCCATGCGGATTGACCAATTTCAAAAATCTCATTGTATCCAACCTGTAAGTAGAAACGCCCTGTATCCACAAGCATTGCCGCATCCGACCGCCCCAACATTTCCATGCTGTCGCCGTTGTCTTGAACCTTTAGGCAAACGCGAAATCTGCTGTTACTACGAATTTGGTCATCCACGACACCACCGGGCTTTTGGGTGGCAAGGATTAGGTGAACCCCCAAGCTACGTCCAACACGCGCCGTACTTGTTAATTCGGTCATGAAATCCGGCTGTTCTTTTTTCAATTCCGCAAACTCATCCGAAATT
>WRHA01000338.1 GCA_009783395.1 Defluviitaleaceae bacterium | reverse complement strand
TCGGCTCGTAGCCGCGCCCTACATCGGCGGGGTCGATTGGCAAGTATGGGATTTCCCATAAATCGTCGGGCTTGCGCTTTGTCATTGCCTTGCGAATCGCATCCTGATGCGAGCCGGAAAACGCCGTGAAAACAAGCTCTCCCGCATAGGGGTGCCTGGGATGAACAGGCAACATGCACGCCCCCTCATACACCTCAACAAGCTCATTTATATTTGAAAAATCCAGTTTCGGGTCGATGCCCTGTGAGTATAAATTCATCGCGAGGGTGATTATATCGGCGTTTCCCGTGCGTTCACCATTGCCGAAAAGCGTGCCTTCAACGCGGTCGGCACCTGCAAGCAAAGAGAGCTCCGTTGCCGCAACCGCTGTGCCGCGATCATTATGCGCGTGCAGGCTTACGGTAATCTTTTTGCGATTTATCAATTTCCCGCACACATATTCAATCATATCCGCGTGAACATTCGGTGTTAGCGACTCGACGGTAAAGGGCAAATTTATAATCGTGCGATACCCTTCCCAGCGCGAAATCACAGCGTTGCAAACCTCAATGGCAAAATCCGGCTCGGTTTGCGAAAAGCACTCGGGGGAATATTCGAAGGAAAATTCTTCGCATCCGCCCGCCGCCTTATATTCCGCCGCGATTTTGGCGAACATTTCCGCCCCGAAAACCGCAAGCTCGGTCGTTTCTTCCTTGGATTTGCCGAAAACAACATCGCGAAACAGCGGCGATGTCGCGTTATATAAATGAACGGTCGCCTTTTTCGCACCGCGCAATGACTCAAAAGTTCTGCGAATCACAGGCTCACGCGATTGCGTAAGCACCTGAATCGTTACATCATCGGGGATTAGATTTTTCTCAATAAGCGTGCGCACAAAGTTAAACTCGCTCTCGGATGCAAACGGAAAGCCCACCTCAATTTCCTTAAACCCAACACGCACAAGAAACTGAAAGAATTCCAGTTTTTGTTCCGGTGTAAGCGGCGTAACAAGCGACTGGTTTCCGTCGCGAAGGTCAACACTGCACCATTCGGGCGCGGTGGAAATTTTTTTGCCGGGCCATGTGCGTGCGGGGAAATCCATGATTTGCGGTGCGCGATATTTTTTCGGGTTCATTTTTTGTCACCTCTGTAATATTTTTGCAATACTTTACCACGAATGAATGGAGTTTACAAAGTTGGTGCGGGTAGTGACACTACCCGCACCAACTTGCAACGCACCAACCGACGCAATTGGACAGAATCGCATTTGTCCGTTATACTCACAAAAATCGCTTGAAAAATTTCAAAAGAGGTGTGTTATGAAAATCATGATGCTTCTTTTTATACTTATGATTCTCGCGGCTTGCGGAAGCGGCCAAGCCGAGCCGGCAAACGAGCGCACCTCGCTTACGTTTCGGCAAGGCGTGTACACAGGCACTGCCGCCGGCTTTCTCGGCGATGTCCGGCTTGAAGTTGAAATAAACGATGCCGGACAAGTTGTTCGAATAGATGTATTAAGTCACAACGAAACACCCGGTTTTGCCTATCCCACATTTGAAATTATGCGAGCTGAAATTTTGCAAGATCAATCCACCAATGTTGATTTAATTTCGGGTGCAACTGCCACCTCGCGTGCATTCAGAGATGCCGTCGAATCGGCATTGATGCAGGCAGGCGCAACCTTGGCGCAGCTCAGACCGGACGCAACGCCGATGCCACAGCGTACCGACGATGCTTACGAACCGCCCGAGCATGTTGTTCTTGTTATCGACGATGCCTTGTCGGAAGCGGCGTTGGCGGCACTTCCCATTGCAACCGGAAACTTTACGCCCGGCGTTTTTACCGCTGTCGTGCCCGGCTGGCAAGAAGCTCCCATGACGGTGCAGGTTACTTTTGATGAAAACAGGATTACAGGCATTGAAATTTTGGATCATAATGAATCTATGTACGGCTCGGGCTGGGCGTTTCGTGCTATGCCCGCTGTACCCGACCAAATTCTTGTAAGACAATCCACTCAAGATATTGATGCATTTACAGGGGCAACCGCTACAAGAGATGCCATCATAAACGCCGTCGAAAACGCCATAGTGCAAGCAGGAGCAGAGCCTTCTGCACTAAGCCCGCAGTTTATCGATGCGCCCCTGCCCGGCGACAGATTTATCCCCGGATACATTGAAATCACAGTTCCCGCCGGCACAATGGACATTTACGGCAATCCTTTAACAGGCGATGCCATGCGTATGCTTTACAGCGAAGACGATGATATGAACCTTCGCATTTCTTTCGGACGAAATGAATTTCACTTGCACACAGGCGGAGCCTTTGGCCTTGGGCAAGGCGCAGGCGGGCATGGCGAATCAATTTACGAGCCGGGGACGATTGGCGGCGGTGCGCTTGGGGGCTGGTGGTTCAGGCAAGTTGTAAATCATCAAGTCAATGACAGGCAATCCACGCAAAATATCGACATCTACACGGGAGCAACCATGTCTGCCGCCGCAATAATTTGGGGCGTTGAGCAAGCAATGATTGCGCAAGGGGCAAACCCTGCAGACATTACACCAATCACACACAGCCAAATCCGCCGCGCTCCTGATGCAGACCCTTCAAGCCCGTTTTTTGTGCCGGGAATTTACACTGTTGTTGTGGACGGATGGGGAGGTCCGATGACTGTGCGCGTTACTCTAGATCGCACAAACATTCGCAGACTTGAAGTGCTTGAACATAATGAAACAGACTTGTTTTGGGACATGGTATGGGGCGCGCCGGCAGACCATGTTATTCGTGATGCCATTTTTGCCGCGGGAGCGGCAAATCTCGACGATGTTGACGTCGTAACAGGGGCAACAATTTCTTCCGAAGCGATTATAAATGCGGTTCGCAGTGCAACGGAACAGGCCTGGTCATATTAGGGGGTACTTACATGTTAAAAAATCTTAAAATAGGCGGCAAATTGGCTGTGGGCTTCTGCGTGCTTATTTTTTTATTGCTCGCAATTGTTGTAGTCGCCGTATTTTCGCTTATGAACATCGAGAGGGATTACACAAATATTTTTGCCTATCCCACCGCACAATACAACGCCATACGCAATATCGAGCGCGACCTTGTTGATTTGCGGCGTATTGTCGCGCTTGCCGCACTAAACACGGGATTCCATAACGAGCTTGACGAGCTTGAACGCGAAGTTTCGCAAAACCGAGAAAGCATTGTCGCAAACGTAAATTTATTTAGGTCAAGCCTTGTAAGCGACCCTATTATTGATGACGGTTTACGAGAAACAAGGTTGCGTCAAGTTTTTCGACTGGAAAATTTGATTTACATTTATGTAGACGGCTTTGCACATTCAATCATTGAACTTGCGCGCGCCGGTTCTGCCGAATCAAACCACCGGTCTCACGCACTAAATTTAATAAACGAGTCTGCAAGCGGATTGTACCTTTCCGTTCACACGGAATTTATCTCGCTGTACCGCGACATCCAAGATTACATGGACTATGCGGCAAATCGCATAAGCGAGGACAACCAAAGCACCCTGTACATGGTTTTTATTCTTGCAGGGATTGCCATTGCGTTTAGCATAGCTGTTGCAATTATTATTACAAAAATGATTACAAGCCCTGTTGCCGAAGTAGTTGACGCAATCGAAAATGTGGCAGTCGGCAATCTGGATGTAGTCGTAAACGTAAACACAAAAGACGAAATGGGAACGCTGGCTAAATCGACGCGCACGCTTATTTCAACCCTGCAACGTCTGATTCACGATATGGACAATATGGCAGATGCACATGAAAAAGGAGAAATCGACACCTTCATCGATGCAAAAAGCTTTGACGGCGACTACGGAGTTGTTGCCGACAAAATAAACGTAATGCTTCAGTCCGCACTTTCTACGCAAAATGCCGTTGTTGGCACTTTTATCGAAATCGCCGAAGGAAATTTTGCCGCCGACATGGAAAAGCTTCCGGGAAAAAAGGCTATTCTTAATGTAGCGATAGATGATATGCGCCGCCGCATCGAGGCCGTCAGCAACGAAATAAACATGCTTATCGACACCGCCGCAAATAAAGGCAACCTAAGCGTACACATCGACGAAACAAAATATAATGGCGGCTGGCTCGAAATTATGAAAAACCTAAACTCCTTCGCAGAGGTTGTAAACGCTCCAATTGTCGAAATACGTGACGTTATGAACAGGCTTGGGCAGGAAGGACTTTTGGACAAACGCATCGGAGGGCAGTATTCGGGCGATTTTCTCGCCATTAAAAATGTCGTAAACTCCACAATGGATAATTTGAAAGATATTATAAGCGACGTTTCACTTGCTTTGGCAGAAATCGCTTCGGGCGACTTGCGCCACAAAATCGAACGCCCGTACATCGGCGCGTTTGCAGAAATCAAGGACTCGATAAACAATATTTCCGAAACCCTCCAAAGGGTTATGGGCGAAATCTCGCTTGCTTCCGATAATGTTTTTGAAGGCGCAAATCTTTTAACACGAAGCGCGACACAATTGGCCGACAGCTCTTCTTCGCAGTCAGGCTCGCTTGAGAAGCTAAATTCCTCCGTCGGGCAAATTAAAGCGCAAACAAAACAGTTTGCCGACAACGCAAAAGAAGCAAACATCCTTTCAGGCAAATCTTCGCACAACGCGCAGGAAGGAAACGCCGCAATGAAGCAAATGCTTGACGCCATGCTTAAAATAAAGGAGTCATCTAAAGGTATTTCAAAAATTATTTCATCGATTCAGGACATTTCGTTTCAAACAAATTTGCTTTCGCTAAACGCCGCCGTCGAGGCGTCGCGTGCGGGCGAACAAGGCAAGGGCTTTGGCGTTGTTGCCGAAGAGGTTCGCTCGCTTGCCGAAAGAAGTCAAAACGCCGCAAATGAAACAACGACGCTTATCCAAGACTCGATTTCCAAAGTCGAGGAAGGCACGTCGATTGCAAACGTCACGTCCGAATCTCTTGACGCAGTTGTGAAAAGCGTCAACGAAATTCTTGCGCTGATAAATAACATTACTGCCGCCGCCGCCGAGCAAGCAGACTTAATTGAACACATAAGCACGGCACTTCTTGACACGGCAAACACGGTTTATGAAAATTCAAAATTTGCACAAGAAACCGCCGCCACAGCAGAAGAGCTAAACGTACAGTCCGAAGTTTTGCGCGAAATGGTTTCTTATTTTCGTATCCAAACAGCCTCGTTGTAGTGCGACAAAAGCTGTGACGCTTCGTCTTCGCCCAAAATGAATGCGGCAAGTGACAAATATTCGGCAACAATTCCGCATGGATAAATCACCGTTACCGAACGCGCTTGCACGGCAGGCATAAGCGTACGCGGGTCGATAATATGGTGGTATGCCTCGCCGCCAACAATGTAATATCTCAGATAATCACCGCTTGTGAAAACAGCGGTGTTTTTTACAAATACGGAGTCGATAATTTCGCCGGGATTATTTGGGTCAAGGATACCGACGCCCCACGCATCTCTATTTAGCGGACTGCCTGTGAGACGCACGTCGCCGCCTACGGTTAGGGTAAACGATTCAAAGCCTGCCTCGAGGGCAGTTTGCGTCACGCGCTCGATTGCGAAGCCTTTGGCTATGCTTCCGACGTCCAAGTACATATTAGGTTCACGCAAGAACACAGTGTTTCCGTCAATCACAATGTCTGCGATGTTTGTAAATTCGCCGGCAGTGATTAGTCTGTCCATGCAGGGCAAAATGTCGGCATTTGCATCGATGTATTCTCGCCAAATATTTGTTACTGCTCCGAGGGCGATGTTTACGATTCCGTTGGTTCTTTGCTCGGCCAAAATCCCCGCGTTAAGCATTTCGATTATTTCGGACTCAACTTCAACAGGCCGAATGCCGGCGTAATCGTTTATTGTTTTGATATTATTCAGCCCGTCGAAGGTTTCAAACTGGTTAAAAAGCTGATGAAGCCGCCCAAGCTCGACAATCATAATTTCGACGAAATAGTCGAACTCGCCTCGGGACTCGGCATAGCCCATAATGCTCGTAAGCGTGTCGAAATAGTCCAGGGTCGCATAGTTAAACCGTTCTTTTTGCGTACATCCCGTAAGCAAAAATCCCGTAAGCAAAATTACAAATGCCAAAAATGCCAAAATTTTCAGGGCTTCCACTCTCCTTTTTCCAAACGCGTAATTAAAATTTTCAAAAAAATCGCTGTTATTGTGCCAAAAATTGTTCCGGTAATAAGAAGCACGGGAAAATAAAAAACGAACAGCCCCCAATGCCCAAGCAAAATGCAGGCAACAAAAAGCTGGCCGATATTATGCGCAATCGCGCCGGAAATACTTAGCGCGACGTAGGATTTTTCTTTTTTAATAATCCACCAAAGCGCGAAAATTACAAAAATAGAAAATAATCCGCCGCTTAAACTTAAAAGCCCCGCAATAAATCCTCGCGTTAAAAGGCTAAACAAAGCCTTTAAACAAACCATCAAAGCCGCCTCTTTTTTTCCAACAAAAAAAGCCAAATACATAATGACTACATTGGAAACCCCTACCCTACCGAACTGAGGCGGCAAAAAAGGAAGCTGTAACATGCTTTCGACCACCGATAAAACAAGCACAGCCGCAAGCATGATGCCCATAAATGCCAGTTTTCGTGTACTCATTTGAATCCAACAAAAATATCCAGGTCGGTTTCTCCGGTAACAGATAAAATCACTCTGTTTGGCAGGCACGCAACGATTCTTCCTGCACGCCGCTGAAACCCTGCGCGCACACAAATTTGGTCGACACAGTCAGACGAGATAAATGCCACGCCCCCCTCGCGCACTTCAAAAAGCACATTCGGCGTTGACGAAAGATAAAAAACATGATTGCTGTTTAAATCAACGACTCGAACGCCGTGTTCGTAGGAAATTTCAGCAAAAAGATTGTCGCTTGAGTCATGCAACAGTGCAAGCATGACAAAACCAACCGACAAAATAGCGACAATTAACAAAATTTCTTTGGCGGAAAGCAGCTTGGCCTTCATAAATGCCTTCTCAAAAAATCCAACGCAAAAACCGCCGTGCGTTTGCGGACAACGCTTCGGTTTGCGGATAAATTATGTTTTTCAATTTGCGTGTTGCCGTTTATGTGCAACCCGATATAAACAAGACCGACGGGCTTTTCCGCCGTGCCGCCGTCGGGGCCGGCTATTCCGGTGACGGAAAGCCCTACGCTTGCTCCGGCGGTTCTTGCCACGCCCTCCGCCATTGCGGCGGCGACTTGCGCACTTACCGCGCCGTGTTCTGCCAAAATTTTTTTACAAACCCCGAGCCGCGAAATTTTCGCTTCATTAGAATATGTGACAAACCCCTCATTAAAAACAGCGGAGCAACCGGGGACATCAACGATTTGCGCCGCAATCATACCACCCGTGCAAGACTCCGCAAGCGCGAGTGTAAAATTATTTTTTTTCAGCGCGCAAACAACGACTTCCGCAAGCGTCACATCGTTTTCGGCATAAATATGAGTACCGAGACGCGAATAAATTTCGTCGCAAGTGGGGGAAAGCAGAGCAGTTGCGGCAGTTTCGCCGTCCGCCGACGCCGTAACGCGTACATGCACTTCGCCGACCTTTGCATATGGCGCGATTGTCGGATTTGTTTGCGCGTCGATTAAATCGCGCAATGCCGATTCGACGGAGGTTTCGCCGCGACCGATTAATTTAAGCGTGCGAGAAAGAAAAACGCGCCCGGATTTTAAAAATGCCGCCGCATAGTCCAAAAACATCGGCTGCATTTCATGCGGAGGACCGGGCAACATGATTAAAATTTTGCCGTCGCGTTCGATGCAAATGCCCGGTGCCGCTCCGTTATCATTTTGAAAAACCCTCGCGCCGCACGGTACAATCGCGTTGCGCTCAACGTTTTCGGGCAACTCGCGATCCGCGAACCGCACTTCAATCCGACGCCGCGATTCTTCGTGTATTTCCGTTTCAAGCCCAAAAAATTTTGCCGCAACATGCTTTGTAATGTCATCCTGCGTGGGACCCAGACCGCCGGTTGTCACAACAATGTCGGCTGTTTCAAACGCGTCGGAAAACGCCGCCGCAAGCCTATCGGGATTATCACCGACGGATGTGTGCCGAAAAACCGCCACGCCGAGCGCGGCAAGCTCACGCGACAAAAATGCCGCGTTTGCGTTGACGATATTGCCCAATAAAATTTCCGTGCCGACGGTTAAAATTTCGGCTACTTTGTGATTCGCCAAACTCATGTCGCATTCCGTTGTGCCATTAAAATTTCGATTTCCGATTCATTTATCCCGACCATTGCCTCGCCCAAATCTTCGCTAAGCTCGGCAATAAGCGCGTAATTTTCATAATTTTCTGCGGCTTTAACAATCGCACGAGCACGTTTTTGCGGGTCGCCCGATTTAAAAATGCCCGATCCGACAAACACACCCTCTGCACCAAGTTGGCGCATCAACGCCGCATCCGCCGGGGTTGCGACACCACCCGCCGAGAAGTTCGGCACGGGAAGCCGCCGGTTGTCGCTTACATATTTAAGAAGCTCAAACGGCACGCGCAGTTCTTTTGCCGTGTCGTAAAGCTCGTCCTTGCTCATTGATGCAACGCGCCGCATTTGCGCCATAATTTCGCGCATGTGGCGCACGGCCTGAACCACGTCACCCGTACCCGGTTCGCCCTTTGTGCGAATCATTTTCGCGCCTTCGGCTATGCGCCGCAGTGCTTCTCCCAAATCTTTCGCACCGCAAACAAACGGTACTGTAAACTCCGATTTATCGATGTGATATTTATCGTCGGCGGGCGAAAGAACCTCACTTTCGTCGATGTAATCCACGCCGATTGTTTGCAAAAGTCGCGCCTCGACGATATGCCCGATCCGGCATTTTGCCATAACAGGAATCCCGACTGCCGCCTGTATGCTTTTAATCATTTTCGGGTCGCTCATGCGTGAAACGCCGCCCGCCGCCCGAATATCCGCCGGTACGCGCTCCAATGCCATAACCGCGCCCGCACCCGCCGCCTCCGCGATTTTTG
>WRHA01000337.1 GCA_009783395.1 Defluviitaleaceae bacterium | reverse complement strand
ATCACGGCCATGAGCGAGGCGGGGGTGGATTTGTTTGAAATCGGAATCCCGTTTTCCGACCCCGCCGCCGACGGCCCGGTTATTCAGGCCGCGAGTGTTCGCGCACTTTCGGGCGACGGCACAACCGCGGACGATTTGTTCGCAATGGTAAAGCGGCTCCGCGAAAACAAAAAAGTCACCGCGCCCATTGTTTTTCTCACTTACGCAAATTCGATTTTCGTATACGGCAAGGAAAAATTCATGAAAAACTGCAACTCCGTGGGAATCGACGGCATAATTGTGCCGGACATTCCGCACGAGGAGCGCGGCGAGTTTGCCGACGCGTGCGAAAAATACGGCATCGCCCAAATCGGATTAATCGCGCCAACCTCCCACGACCGCATCGAAAAAATCGCCCGCCACTCCCAAGGCTTTCTCTACTGCGTCTCAACCCTAGGCGTAACCGGCGTGCGCGACGAAATCCGCACCGATATTTCGGAAATGATTGCACGCGTGCGCAAAACAAGCGACATCCCCTGCGCCATCGGCTTTGGAATATCAACGCCGGAACAAGCCCGCGAAATGGCCGCCACAGCAGACGGCGTAATAATAGGCAGCGCGATAGTAAAAATAATCGCCCAACACGGCCCCAACTCCATCGAACCCGTTCGCGAATATGTAAAAAAAATAAAGGCCGCCTTATGAACATAGGCGACCTCGGGGCGTTAAAAATCCATTTCGGAATAACCACTTACAATATCGCAAACTTCGGCCAAAATATCAACCGGCAATTTTTCAACAAAAGTTGCACTTCGCGCTACGAGATCAAGGGCTTTTACTTGGTCGGTCATTATAACACCCGTTGTTGTAGTTCTGCTGTCTAGCTTGGGATGCATCGGAAATCCCCTGTCGGTGTTTGTTATAGGACACACTACAGCCACGCCACGTGCGAATCTATTGTATGCAGCATTACTAACAACTACAGCCGGTCTTAGCCCTTGCTGTTCATGTCCCTTTGTTGGGTTAAAGTTCATTTTTATTATATCACCCTGCTTTGGTACATAAATCATTAAAACACCTCTCTGCCAACAAGCTCGTCTGTATCCAACTCTTCGGTCTTGTAATCACCGTTGTAATTTGCTAAGCGTTCGGCGGTTGTCAGGCGTTTGTGATTTACTTTTGGTTGAAAGGGCAAGGCTTCATCCATAAGCATTTGCCTAAAAAGCATATTAACTACAACAGAAACATTCATGCCTAATTTGTCAAGTAAAATTTCCAAATCGCGTTTTACGTCGCTATCTACTCTTACATTAATAGTTGATGTCTGTTTAGTTGTTACCTGTGACATGCGAAAACCTCCAAAATAATATTTGCATCGGTGCATACACTGTACAACATTATCCGCACCGCGTCAACACCTGCCCATTCAATAGTTGACCGAGGTATATTGCCGACCCATCTAAAAGCCCAAAAAAAAACGACGCGATCAATCGCGTCGTTTTTATTTTCGCCTACAGTATCCGGCTTCGAGACGAACACTCCGCCAAGCAAAATCTGCCCACGGTGTCCGCTGCGCGCTAGGCGCGCCTAGTTTACATAAACTGCGCGGTTTGCGGGGTCCCAGCGTACGGTTTCACCTAAAACTTCGGATACGTAGCGCAGGGGTACAAATGTACGTCCGTCAACAATCATGGGAACGCCCATGCCGCCGGGCAAGGGTTGATCAACCGGGAGTGAAATTGTAACTGCACCGCGGTTGATATGTGCCGTGCGTGTTACCTCGTTCCACTCAACTCCCGCGCCCAAGCCTTCCGCTATTGCGCGAAGGGGAACCATCGTGCGGTCGGTTTGGATGTCGATAAACGGTGCGGCCTCAAGTGCTACCATCACACCTTCGCCCCGCATGAAAATCGAACCCATTGTAAAGCGCAGGGTTGAACCTGCTCCGGGTAGTGCGCCACCCATGCCCATTCCGCCGGGAGGGGGTACATTACCGGGTGGGGATACATTGCCGGGTGGGGGTGTTGTTGTTGCAGGCGGTGTGCCTGTTCCGCCGCCGCCGCCGTGGATTGTGCGTGCCGGTGTGGATTGATTCCACCACCAGTCGTTAGAGTAACGCCATTGGAACCCGTCCCACCAGCGATGAGCATCGCCGTATCGCCACTGGAACCCGTCCCACCAACGGTTGCCTTGCCATACGGCTGATGTTACCGTAACCGTAACCGAGTTAACGATGCTGTTGTTAGCCCCGCTTATTACCCATATTGTAGCTGTTCCGGTTCTGTGTGCGGTAACAACGCCATTGGCACTAACGGATGCGATGGATGCGTTACTTGTCCCCCATGATACGACTCTCGATGCGTCTGCGGGAGCAACCGTAAACGTCAATGCCCTGGTTGAGCCCGGATTAAGGGTAAAATTGCCGCCCGAAATAAAAATCGCCGTTGGGGAGGTTGTTGTTGCGGCCGATGCAGTTACCGACGCGCCCCCCTCGCTTGAGCCGATCGCAATACCAATCGGCAAGACGGAGGCAAGCACCGCCAGCATCAACATAAATGCCAGTTTTTTGCTTCCTTTCATGGTTTTTGCTCCTTTCGTTAAATTTTTATGTGCATGGGTTCATATTAACATCCTTTTCGTGTTTAGCGCAATAGCTTTTTTTGCAAAGTTTTATGTAAATTGCGGGCGAAAAAAACAAAAACCCTCGTGAAATTACACATTTCACGAGGGTCTGTTTTATTGCGGTTAAATGCTTATTAGTTCACATAAACTGCCATGTTACGGGCATCCCAACGTACGGTTTCGCCCAAAACTTCGGACACATAACGCACCGGTACAAAAATGCGATCGTCGATAACGATGGGTGTACCCATTCCGCCGGGTAATGCTTGGTCGGCCGACAGCGTAATTACTGTTTCGTCGCGTTCGATGCGTGCTATGCGCGTTTCAGCGTCCCAATCAATTCCCGCGCCCAAACCTTCGGCTACTGCGCGAAGGGGAATCATTGCGCGGTTTGTTTGCCGATCGATGAACGGCGGAGCTTCAAGCTCTATAACCTCACCGTTGCCACGCATGAAAATCGAGCCAATCGTGAAGCGCAAGGCAGTACCTTCTGTGGGAAGCGCGCCGCCCATTCCGAGAGCTTCCTCGCCGGGTGCGGATGTGTCGGCGTCTTCAGCTAATGCGATTACAGGGCCGGCATGGACTGTACGCAGCGGTGTGGTTTGACCCCACCAGCGGTTGTCAGTTCCATAAACCCAACGAGTGCCGTCCCACCAGCGGTTGCCGCCGTCACGCCATTGTACTCCGTCCCACCAGCGTTGATTGTTGGTTGAACGCCATTGGAATCCGTCCCACCAAACGCTGGTGTCATATACCCAACGGCTTCCGTCCCACCAACGATGGTGATGACCGGACGAATCATAACGCCAGCGCGCGCCGTCCCACCAGCGGTGGTTTGTGCTGCGCCATTCGTGACCGTCCCACCAAATACTGGTGTCGTAGACCCAGCGGGTTCCGTCCCATGCGCGATGGTAATGACCTGTACGCCATTGGAAACCGTCCCACCAGCGATGTCCGTGTCCGCCCCACCAGCCGTCATAACGCCATTGGAAACCATCCCACCAGCGATGTCCGCCGCCCCACCAGTTGCCTGATGTGCCGACAGAAACAATAATCGAGCTTGAGGAAACGGTGCCGTTGGCAAACGTTGCGGTTGCCGTTATTGTAGTCGAACCGTGCGCACGTGCCGTAACAACGCCGCCTAAGCTTACGCTTGCGACATTCCAATTGCTTGAATGCCACGTTAATCCTGTGAGGCTGGTACCCTGTGCGTCAACCGAAACAGACAATGAACGGGTTGCGCCGGGCGAAAGGGTAAATCCGCCGTCCGAAATGGTTATCGACGCCGGTGTTGTGGATGCATAAACCGTACTAGCAATCCCCCCCTCGAATGTGCTTGACACTAAACTCGGCGGCACCAATGTTGCAATCATCGCCAGAGCCAGAAACAGTGCAAGTTTTTTGCAATTTTTCACGCTTTTTTGCTCCTTTCCAACAAATTTTTTAAGTACTTCACTATATTAACATTTTTTTTTATTTGTGCCAACAATTTTTTGGTAAAATCGGTGCGGGTAGTGTCACTACCCGCACCGATTTTGCATTTGTACGAAAAAGAATATATAATCCTTCACGGATACATATAATAGACCCGACCGGGGGAATAAAATGAGAAGAAATCATCGGTTTCCGAAACTGCGCAGACCCAAATTACGTGTGCCGCGCTTTAAAAAGCAGAGGCAACAGATTTGGGTGTACAACGACGGCGAGCTTGAACAGGAGCGCATTTGTCCCGAGCGGATTATGCGCTTGATTTACGAAAATCCGGTTGGCGGCGCGGGGCTTTTGTGGATTGCGAAGCGCAAGGCGGTAAGCAGGCTTTACGGGCTTTATTGTCGCACGCCGCTTTCTGCACGGGGGATCCCCAAATTTATCAAAAAATACGATGTTGATATGACGGGGTGCGACGGAAAGTACAAAAACTTCGCGCAGTTTTTCGCACGTGAAAAAACGGGCGTGACCTTTCCGGAAGATTTGTCCATGCTCGGCTCGCCGTGTGAAGGGCTTGTAAGCGTATTTCCGAACCTTACGCCCGATCAAGTTGTTATGGCGAAGGGAAGCAGGTTCTCACTGGAGGAGCTTTTTGCCGACCCCGCGCTTGCCCGCGAATACGAAGGCGGAACAATGGTAAGCATACGCCTTACTCCGGCGAATTATCACCGTATGCATTTTTTTGATGCAGGGGTTGTTGAATCCGCACATTTGATAAAAGGGCATCTTTATTCCGTAAGCCCGCTCGCGCTAAAACGCGTTATTAAATTATATTGCCGAAACAAGCGTGCCGTGATTAAATTTTCTACAGAAAATTTTGGTGACGTTGTACTTGTTGAGGTCGGCGCGACGTTTGTGGGAAGCATTGTGCATTGCTTCGAAGAGGGACAGCGTGTTTCTCGCGGAGATGTCGCAAGCTATTTCAAACCCGGAGGATCGCTTGTGCTTATGTTCCTGAAAAAGGATGCCTTTACCCCATCCGGCGAGCTGGTTGCCCGAACGGCGGAGGGGTTTGAAACAAAAATGCAAGTCGGAAAAATGCTGGGGGAATGATATGCGAAAGCACTTTGTGCGGATGTTTCCCGCGCTAAAGCATCTTAATATCCCAAACGCGATTACAACATTCGGCATGATTTGCGGAGTTTTCGCGTGTTTTTTTATTGTACACGGCGAGTTTCGCATGGTTGCGGTTTTCCTTACGCTTGCCGGCCTGATGGACTTTGTTGACGGATTTGTTGCAACAAAGCTGAATCAGCAAACGACTTTTGGCAAATATGTAGACACTCTTGTGGATTTTTTTACATGCGGGATTATTCCGGGTTTTTTGGTTATCGGAATGATTGTCAGCGACGCCGCGCCTCTGCACCAAAACGTAATCATTGTCGCGGCGATGCTTTACTATACGTCGTGCGCTTTGTGGCGGCTTGCATATTACAATATCGTTGAAGCCGACAAGTATTTTGTAGGGCTGCCCGTACCCGGCTCGATGATGATGGTTACGATGTCGATGTGGGCTGTTATGAGATTTGCTGTGCCGATTTATTTTTCTGCGGCAGTGTTTCTCACAATCGGCACGCTTATGGTTTCCGGAATTAAACTGCCAAAATACGGACTTTGGCAGAAAATTATGAGCGTGATGTGCGTCATTTTTTTGATTTTGGTTTTGGCAGTGGGTTAAAACTTGACAACCTTCCGTACATGTAGTCTAATAAGCAAGTTGCTCCTGACACAAAGACCCGGCGGGAATCGTCGGCTCAATGCGGAAGGTGTCGTTTAAAAGTGATTATTAAACGCGCCTTTTGTGGTGCGTTTTTTTATTTTTATTCTAAAGACACCGGGAGGTTTTATGGAAACACGAGTGGCAATTATTGCAATCATGGTTGAAGATCCCGACAGTGTTGCAAAGGTGAACGACGTTTTGCACGATTACGCCGAGCATATTATCGGGCGTATGGGACTGCCGTACAAGCGAAAAATGGGAATTATCAGCGTAGTCATCGACGCGCCGCATAATACAATAAGCGCGCTTTCCGGCAAGCTCGGGCGCATCAGCGGCGTAAATTCACAAACACTTTATTCCAAATAGGGGGAGATTAAATGGAAATAAATTTTTTGGTAAAAAAATTGCGCGAGGAAAGAATTCTGCTTCGCGAGGAGTTTAAAATTTTGCTCGGGTCGGGGGGCGAAGAGCTTCACAATGCGGCGCGAGAGGTTTGTGAGGAGGTATTCGGGCGGGATGTTTACATACGGGGGCTGATTGAATTTACGAATTATTGCATTCGAAATTGCAATTACTGCGGCATTCGAAGCGGCAATTCCAAGCTCGAGCGTTACCGTCTTTCGCTCGACGAAATCTTGGCGTGCTGTGCCAAAGGGTACGAACTCGACATCCGTACATTTGTGCTTCAAGGCGGCGAGGATGATTTTTATAACGACGAGCGACTCGTTGAAATTATTTCACGAATTAAGCAAAACCACCCCGACTGCGCAATCACGCTGTCGATCGGCGAACGCTCGTACGAGAGCTTTAAACAGCTTTTCAATGCGGGCGCGGACAGATACCTGCTTCGCCACGAAACCGCAAATGCAGACCATTACACAACTCTGCATCCCCCCGACCTGTCGCTTGCAAGCCGAAAAAAATGTCTGCAAGATTTAAAAAATATCGGATACCAGGTGGGGTGCGGATTTATGGTAGGCTCTCCCGGTCAAACCCCGGATCACATCGTCGATGACTTCCTATTTATAAAGGAGCTTGACCCGCACATGGTCGGGATCGGGCCGTTTATGCCGCACGCCGACACAGCTTACGCAAGCGAAGCCCCCGGCGATTTAAACCTTGTGCTGAATTCGCTGGCGATTTTACGCTTGATGAAGCCAACTTTGCTTTTGCCGTCAACAACCGCGCTCGGCACGCTTTCGAAAAGGGGTCGCGAACTGGGCGTTCTCGCCGGCGCGAACGTTGTTATGCCAAACCTTTCGCCGCGGGATGTGCGAAAAAAATACATGCTCTACGATAATAAAATCAGCACATCCGACGACGCCGCACTAACAAAAAGTCGCATTGCGGAGCAGATGCAAAATGTAGGGCGCGAAATCGTGGTAAAAAGGGGAGATTACGGGGATGTTTAGCCTAAATAAAGCAGAAATATCGGACGCGCTTGATTGGGCGGAGAAGTTTAAGTCGGATCGGTCGAAAATCACAAACGTGTTGCAAAAAGCCGCCCGACATAAGGGGCTGAATTATCGCGAGGCGTCACTGCTTCTTGCAGGCGCGGAGGATACGGAACTTTTCGCGCTTGCAAATGAGATAAAACAACGGTTTTATGGCAGTCGCATCGTGCTTTTCGCGCCGATTTATCTGTCGAACCATTGCGTAAACACATGCACGTACTGCCCGTTTCACGCCGCAAACCGCGATATGCCGCGCCGAAAGCTGTCGCAGGAAGAAATCAAGACGCAGGTACGCGCACTTCTCGACATGGGACACAAGCGCGTTGTTATCGAAGCCGGTGACCATCCCTCCCACAGTACGATGGATTACATAACAGAATCTATCGAAACAATTTACGGCGTGCGCCACAAAAACAGCGCGATTCGGCGAATTAATGTAAACACCGGCGCGGCAAGCATTGAAGATTATGCGAAACTCAAGTCCGCAAACATCGGCACGTACACATTGTTTCAGGAAACATACGACCGCACGCGCTACGAAGAAGTGCATCCCGGCAACGCGCCGAAATCGAGCTACGACCGCCAGCTGGAAGCAATGGACAGGGCGATGCAGGGCGGGCTGGATGATGTCGGCATGGGCGTGCTTTTCGGACTTTCGGATTATCGCTTCGAGATAGCAGCCCTGTTGTCACACGCGGAATATCTCGAAGGCGCGTACGGCGCAGGTCCCCACACAATTTCCGTACCAAGAATTCGCAAAGCCGAAGGAGTGCGCGATGAATTCAACGACGGCATCAACGAGCGCACCCTACTTCGCATAGTAGCAACAATTCGAATCGCCGCGCCATATACAGGAATAATCGCCAGCACCCGAGAAAACAGCGACACCCGCGCAAAAATGCTTGCGGCAGGTGTTTCGCAAATCAGCGGAGGTTCACGCACAAGCGTGGGCGGATACAGCGAGCGCGAAGCGTCCGAAAACATCCAAAACCGCACAAAATCCGAGCAATTTGAAACCCACGACAATCGCACGCTGGGCGAAGTAGTAAACTGGCTAATGGAAAACGGCCATATCCCCAGCTTCTGCACATCCTGCTATCGCGAAGGACGCACAGGCGACCGCTTTATGCAACTTTGCAAATCCGGCCAAATCCAAAACTACTGCCAACCAAACGCACTGCTAACACTACAAGAATACCTACTGGACTACCCCAACAACCAAAGAACCACCCAAGGCGAAGCCATAATCGCACAAGAGCTGGAAAAAATCGCAAACCCCACAACAAAAACCCGCACCACAAAAAACCTAAAAAAAATAAACTCCGGCACCCGAAACCTAACAATCTAGGCGCGCCAAGCGCGCAGTGGGTACCGTGGACATCTTGTGGGAGGCGACATGTACATCTCGAAGCCGGAGCGCGCCAAGCGCGCAGTGGGCACCGTGGACATCTTGTGGGAGGCGACATGTACGTCTCGAAGCCGGATACGCTTCAGCGTCCCAAAAAACCTCCCATGTCAGTTTTGATCAAACTTTTTCAAAAGTTTGCGGGGGTATTGGGGGCAGCGCCCCCAAGGTCTTAAAGGAGGAAAGGTTGAAAAATAATTTATCGGAAGATTTGCATGAGCCGTGAAGAAAAGCGCACACGAAGAAAGCCGCCAAAGGCCGCTAAAGTTTTGAATTGATA
>WRHA01000336.1 GCA_009783395.1 Defluviitaleaceae bacterium | reverse complement strand
AACCGGGAGAAAAAGACGAGCCGCAACATGTTTATCAAGGACGGGCGACATTATCCATGCTGGAGTGCCTTGAAATGCCATACGCTGTTATATCAAGCGAAACCGATGAAAATAATTTAGCCCGACATTTAGACGAATTTAAAACATATCTTGAAAAAGGAAAATCCGTGGCGTTTGTAATCCGCAAAGGCGGTCTCTCCGGCGGCCTTAGGCCAAACTATACCTCCGATGCGAAACTTTCTCGCGAACAAACCCTAAAAATGATACTGTCCGCCTCGGATGTCGATGGTTTTTTTGTTTGCTCGACGGGAAAACTCTCGCGGGAAGTTTATGAAATACGTGAGCAAGAAAAAACGGGACATTCCCGCGATTTTTTAACGGTTGGTTCTATGGGGCACAGCCTAATGATTGCTTACGGCATTGCGATTGAAAAACCTGAAAAAAGAATTTTTTGCTTGGATGGCGATGGCGCGGTACTTATGCACATGGGAAATTTGTCCGTTGTAGGGGCAAACAACCCGAAAAATTTAGTCCATATTGTTTTAAATAACGGCGCGCATGAATCCGTCGGCGGAATGCCGGCCGTCAGCGGCTGTTTAAATTTGTGCAATGTAGCTTCGGCTTTAGGGTACAGGCATTCATTTCGAGCCGAAACCGAAAGCGAATGCATGTCTGCGCTAAGCAAAATAAAAAATTTGGACGGCGCGATATTTCTCGAAATTGTATGTAATTTGGAATCCCGCGCCGATTTGGGGCGTCCGACAACATCGCCCATTCAAAATAAAAATGAACTTATGGCTTCATTAAAGGAAATGTGATTTAAATGAAGTATCAACGAGCATGGGCGGAAATAAACCTTACAAATTTGACGCATAATTTGACGATGCTTAAAAAACATATCACGAAAGACGTTAATGTTATCGGCATCGTTAAGGCAGACGGGTACGGTCACGGAGCTGTGCCGGTTGCAAACGCGCTTCTTTCGGCAGGGGTGCGTTCGCTGGGGGTTGCAACTTGCGAAGAGGGCGTTCAGCTTAGAGAACACGGGATAACCGTGCCTATCTTGGTTATGGGATTTACTCCGGAGCCGCTTTTACCGTATGCCATAGAACACAATTTAACACAAACAGTTTTTACTGCCGATGGGGCAAAAGTTTTGGCGGAACAATCCGCGGTTTATGACAAACGTACAACTGTACATATAGAAATTGACACGGGCATGAGGCGACTGGGTTTTATGCCGGAAGACATCGAGACGATTTGCGAAGTCGCTCGGCATCCAAATTTATTCCTTGAAGGAATTTTTACGCATTTCGCGACTTCGGATGCAATCGAAGAAGGCTTTATGCTTGAGCAGCAAGTACGCTTCGAAGGGATGCTTGAAGAAATATCCAAGCGCGGTCTTGATATTCCCATAAAACACATGGCAAACTCCGGAGCACTTTCGCAAACTTTGCGAGCCGACGGAAAATTTTCAACAGATGCCCAAAAGAAAAAATTATTGCTTGATGCGGTACGGCCCGGAATTATGCTTTACGGCCATGCGCCCTCGGCAGAAATGTCGCAAACCTGCATGAATTTAGATTTAAAACCCGTTATGCGCCTCATGACCCAGGTAAGCATGGTAAAAAAATTGCCTCCGGGCGTTGGCATAAGTTACGGCCATATGTACAAAACCGAACGCGAAAGCACAATCGCGGTACTCCCCATAGGATATGCAGACGGATACCCCAGGCGGCTCTCCCGAAAAGGGAGCGTGCTTGTAAACGGAAAGTTTGCACCGATTGCGGGAGCAATTTGCATGGATCAATGCATGGTTGATGTCACCGACATTCCCGATGTAAAATCCGGCGACCCCGTTGTAATGCTGGACACTGTAGACAACAAAATAAGCGCGGAATGTTTGGCCGATACGGTTGGCACGATAAGTTATGAGATTTTATGTTGCATCGGAAAACGCGTGCCAAGATTTTATGTATCTTCTGTCTCATAAAAAAGAAAAAAAATTTTAAAAAGTGTTAAGGAAATTGAAATCTTTTCCGATATAGTATTAAAGGAGGTAATGACAATGATTACAAACTATGCTTCTCCCATATTAGCCGGTACCGGCTATAACCGTTACAACCAAACCCCGGGCAGTCCCGTGGTAAGAGACAACGATATAAACACAGACTATAGGCCCGCCGGAATGACTCCATCCCCCGATGCGGCTATGACTGCGTACAGCGACAACGGCGACGTGCTTGAGGTAAGCGGAACGTCATTATCCCGGTTTGAGTCGTTTAGTGATTCCAGTCAGATCTTCGATTTTGATGCTATCTATGCGCAACTTCGGGCAAACAATGCGTCTCAAAATCAAATCAATATGTTTATCACTGCGCGTGATGGCATACGAAACATCGAAACCCTTATTAATAATGAAGATATTTTTGTAGCAGAACAGAGAGAGCATATTGCAAGAGATAGCGCAGAAATCGCTGCGATACTGCAAATAGTACAGGACATCGAGGACAGAATCGAAGAAGAGTATGCGGTTATCGAATCTATCGATGGGGAAACATATGAAATTGGTAATCAAATTACTACGGAAGAAGACCGGCTAGAGGCTTTAGCTTTCGCACTTGAAGACAGACTCCATGCAGAAATCGAAAGACTTGATGACAGAATTGATGCAAGAATCGAATTGATAGATAGAAGGCTTGAGAGAAGGCTTTTTAGGCTTGCAAGGAGACAGGCAAGGCATGAAGCCAGAATGGAAAGACGCGAACAGCGAGAAATGGATAGACGCGCCAGGGTCGCAGAAACGATTGCCGGGCTGGAACCGGGTTCGCCGGCATATCTTCGCGCCGTCGCCAGAGAGCAAAGAAGGCAAGATAGGTTTGACAACAGAACGCAAAGGATTCAGGAAAGAGGGGAAGCGAGATTTAACGAGCGCATGGATAGGCTGAATGCACATGAGGCAGACAGACGTGAGCAGGCAGAAGAAAGAATTTCCTCACTGGAAGCCGGGTCTCGCGAGTATTATGATGCGCGTACAGCAGAGAACAGAATCCGCGAACAGTTTTATGCAGACGTTGAAGCTATTCAAAACAGATATGAAGGATTCATGATAGCCGCTGCCGCTCGTCATTACAGATGGCATGACAGGCAAGTCGGTATAATTCAAGGCATGGAAAACGATAGAGACCGTCGAATGGATATAAACGAAGAGCGCGTTGAAGCACAAAGAACGAGTCCGGTATTGGAGCGTTTGAGTGCGAGAATAGATGAGCTGGAAGCTATGCAAGCTGAAGTGGAAGAGCGCATAGAGGTACTGATGTCTGAGCTTTTTGAGGCAGAAAGAGATGAGACGGGCGAAAGAAGGCAGGAGCAACTGGAGGACAGGATCTATGAATGGGAATCCCATATAGAAAACTCACATTCAAGACGTGCTTTGTTTGCACAAGACCTAAGGGGTGCACAGGACAATCTTAATGCCCGAATGGAGCTTTGGAGAGATCGCGGTTATATCGAATAGATGGGAGGATGACGTTGAAGAAGAAGAGGCTTTTAAAAGTAGGGATATACGCCTATGTCATTCTGCTTTTTTCAGGTGCGTCATATGCCTTGTTTCAAGGTGAGAGTGAGATTATGATGGAAGGTCAAGTGCGTGTACACGCACCATATGATCCGGATTATCCTCTGGGTTCATATGTTCCGATTGATCCTCCATATGCGCCATCAAGCCCACCATACGTACCAACGAATCCACCGTATGTTCCGACTGATCCGCCATACGTTCCAACAGATCCACCATACGTTCCATCAGATCCGCCGTATGTTCCGACGGATCCATATGTTCCAACTGATCCGGATTAATCGCCGGGACACGTAAGCAATAGAACCAAAAAAATAAATATTCAAAGGGAGAGATTTACAATGAGAAAATTGCGTCTTAGAAAGAACCTGCTGACTGTATGTACGTTCGTATATGCCGCAGTATTGGCTGCAAGCGTTACATACGCTGCAGTAACCGGCGTAATAACGTTTACAGGTACGGCAAACACATCGGCGGATTTGCAAGTTGTCATTGATGATTTAACTATAACAACGCCGCCATCGCCATTCGGCTCGCAGATAACTAATGTAGTTGTTACCGATGGTCCCGATGGTCAAATAATGACGTTTGATGTGGATTTGAGAGCACCGGGAGACTTCGCATCCATGATGTTCAATTTCGTTAACATGGGAGCATTGCCGGTGGAATTTGAAGCTATGGAAGTAGAAATTTCACCTGTTTACTCACTGGACGAAAGCGGTCAACGAATTCCCGTTTTGGATGCAGACCTCAACCAGATTATGGTTGAAGGCGTTCCGGTTTATGCTATGGAAGACCCAATAGAAATTGAAGGCTATACCTACAGTGGAGCAAGAGACATTGATGATATAGACGGATATGAGTTGGATGGCGGACTTATGACGGAATCCAGCAGGTTTGGATTAGCGTTTGTTTGGGAAGAAAGCTCACGCCATGTAACAGACGCTGTTGTTGGTGCTGAACCTATTACGGTTACGATTCGCTTCCCGTTTGTAATTGGTAGTGTTGATCGTCCGCTGCATCCGGCACCGGTGGTTTGTAACGGCGACCCGCTTACCTGCCCGTTGATGCCTACATGCCCGACCTGTACCGCAACCCCCTAAGCTGTTTTTGTAAAAAACCAAGATACCCGGGTGCATTTATGTTAGAATGCTACCCGGGTATTTTTTTATAATGAGGACGATGTATGGTATTTGTTGTTTTGGCTTTTCTGGCCATTGCTCATGCGGTATCATTGATGACGGGTATGCACGCCATGCCTTATTTTCATGTGTTGCGGCCGGCTGTTTTTATGGGTTTATGGTTGTTGATGAATTTGGTGGGGGGGCGCAGTACTCGTCCTGTTTATAAAGGGCATCATGCGGTGCTTATGGTTGGCTTTGGTATTTCGTTGTACATAACTTTATTTGTGTTGCTTGGGATTATTTTTGGGTTTGCACAGAATATGATGGCACCCACATTGGAGAGAGGGCTTGACAATCTTTGGATTCATGCGCCTGTTGCTTTGTGTTCGGAATTTTTGCGGCATAGGCTGATTAGGGATCCGAGAGTGAATAAAAAAACATATATGATTGCTCTGGTCACGATTGTTTTTATTTTTACTCAGGTGAATAATTTTTCGGGCATGGATGTGTTTTTTTCCGAAACCGCGCCGATTATTATGCTTAATGTGGTGTTGTCCTATATTGCGGTTGACGGTAAGCTTGCGGCTTTGCTTTTGCTGCGCGGGGTTTTTGTAATAGCTCCGGTGGTCATTCCGGTTTTTCCCGGCGTTCCTAATGATGTTTGGGCGTTATTTTTGCATGGCATTTTATTTACTACGCTGTTTTTGTACCGAAAGTTTATGCCGGAGGACGAAAATAAACGGCGCGAGCTTCGAGAGCCTTTTTGGAAAAGACATGCTTGGACGGCTGTGCTTCTTGTTGTTTTGATTATTTTTAACATGGGCTTGTTTCCGATAATTCCTTCTGTTGTTTTAACGGACAGTATGGCCGGAGCGATTGACAGGGGGTCGGTTGCTCTTGTACGGAGGGCATTTGACGAAATCAATGAGGGGGATATAATACAGTTTGAAAACGTGAGAGGTTTGACGGTTATTCACCGCGTAATTGAGGTTCGATACGATATTTTTGGGGAGCCATATTTTATTACGCAGGGTGACGCAAACGACCGCCCCGATTCGGATCCTGTTACGCAGGAGCAGGTTATCGGCGTTGTTTTCGGGAGTTTTCGGCACGTTGGAATGCTAAGGGTTTGGGTGGATCAGATTTTAAGATAATGGAGATTGATTAAATATGAGAATCATGAGAATCGTGAAATTAATTTTTAAAATTTTAGCCGCACTTTTTTGCGGCATTGGGATGACCGCGATACTGTTTGTAACGTATTATTATTTGTTTGGGCTTGAGGAGGCCGCCGTTCCCGGGCAGATGGTGCAGGTCAACATGCGGAGTGATTTGACGCCAACGGTGCATTATGGCGACAGCATGATTCATGAACCCGGCCCGCAACCCAGGGAGAACATTCAATATCTCACATATTTTACGGATTTTATTGAGGCAAAGAGCAGTTTCCGTGCGTCGTTTAGCAGGCCGGTTAATGTTGCTTACAGATTTAGGGCAATGGCTACATTAACCATACGGCGTGACGGCGGCGGCGGCGGGGTTGTTTATCAGGAGCGTTTCATGATTGATGAAGCATTTGACGATTTGGAAAACGTGCTTCAAATTTATAATTTTACCCTTCGCCGCGATAGGGATTTTGAGGACTATGACGATTGGTGGGATTGGTTTCAGGAAGATCACCCGCCTGACTGGGATGATGACCCGGAGGATGAACAAAGGCAACTTGCATTTTCGGTAGTGGAAGGCAATTTGACAGGGGGCATTGTGCAAGTTGATTTAGATGAGTTTTTGGAAATCGTTGATGAATTTGTTTCCGAAATCGCGCATGGCACCGGCATGGTTATGAACACCTCGGCGGATTTGGAAGTTGAGTTTTCGCACAGAATATTTATTAGGGACTATGGCGTTGACGAAACGATTTCGCGGGGGCTTAATGTTCCGCTTCGCCACGATTCTTTCACATTTAATACCACGGGAACGCCTACGCACTCGGCAATGGGGCGGCTTGATACCCGTGCTGTTATTGAAACCATTATTGATGATGATAATACGCCGGATTTAATTATTGAGCTTGTCGAATTGCTCATTGAGAACGAAGATATTTCTGAAACGTTTGTCATTTATTTCGCGCTTTTGCTGCTGCCTCTTTTTGCCGCGGGTTTATATTTCAGCGTTGGCGGCGGTAAGCTTGTTGTGATTTTGGTGCGAAAAATGAAAAGTCTCGGCAAGCGGCTTTCTTCGAAACTTTCGAGACATATCAAGGATATGAGCGGCTCGTACGAGAGAAAGGTCAAAAAGCTGGTTAAAAAATATTCCAATGAGATTGTTGTGGTTTCGTCCACGATGAAACGTGATGACATGGAAACAAATATAATTGCCGAGTTTGCGGAATTGTTAAAACTCTCGCTCTTCACCAATCGCCCGATTTTTTGCTACCATAATATTTTTGAAAAATATGCGGAGTTTGCGGTGATTTATGAGGGGCAGGTTCATTGCTTTATGATATGTGAAGAAAAAATTGAGGATGATGAATGAACACAAAAAAACTCGTAACGCTGGCAATGCTTAGTGCGATAGCCTTTATTTTAGCGGCTTTTGCGCGGGTACCGATTGTGCTGTTTCTCAGATATGACCCCAAGGATGTTATTATTGTAATTGGAGGGTTTCTCTTCGGGCCATTGGCGGCTTTTGCTGTTATTGTGGTGGTTTCTGTGCTGGAGATGTTCACAGTCAGCCAAACAGGTATTTGGGGATTACTCATGAATGTTATTACAAGCAGTGCCTTTTGTTTGCCGGCGGCATATATTTACAATAAAAAGCGCGACATGAAAGGGGCTGTTTGTGGCCTGATTGTGGGATTTTTTGCGGCCACAATAATGGCGATGCTTTGGAATTATCTTATTGCACCGATATATATGAGAATACCGAGGGAAGATGTCGTTCTGCTTTTATTGCCTGCGTTTCTGCCGTTTAATTTGATAAAGAACGGGCTAAATGTCGCGTTTACCATACTTCTGTACAAGCATGTAAAGGCGGTGCTTCAACACTCAAAATTATTGCCGCCCCCAACAGAGGACAGCAAATTTAGATTCAACATAGGCATTTTACTGGCACTGCTTTTTGTCGTTATAAGCTGTGTTCTGTGGATATTTGTGCTGTAAGACACAGCTTTGCGACTTCTGCAAGCACGGCTTCTTCAATTTCGTCCTCTGAAACACTGTGCAAAACCTCGCCTTTTTTAAACAGAACCGCGCTTCCGCGTGCGCCTGCGACCCCGATATCGGCTTCGCGAGCTTCGCCGGGGCCGTTTACAGCACATCCCATTACCGCTACGGTAATGGGTGTTTTTATGTGCGAAAGTTTCGATTCGAGACGTGTTGCGAGGGTGGCGACGTCGATGTTTGTGCGGGCGCAGGTTGGACATGCGATTACGGTTACGCCAAAGCGGCGCAAACCCATTGCTGAAAGAATCTCACGCGCAGCATGGATTTCCGCGACGGGGTCGCCGGAAAGAGACACGCGCAGGGTGTCGCCTATGCCAAGCGAGAGTAGTGCGCCAAGCCCCGCCGCCGATCGAATAGCACCGGAGAGCGGTGTGCCTGCCTCGGTCAGACCGATATGTAAGGGATGTTCGAGCTCTTGTGCAAGGATTTTATGCGCGGCAAGCATTAGGGGAACATTGGTGGCTTTAACAGACACAACGATGTCGCGAAAAGCGAATTTCTCCAAAAGCGAGACATTGCGCAACGCGCTTTCCGCAAGCCCTTCTGCGGTTACGCCGCCATATTTTTGCAAAATATCCTTTTCGAGCGAGCCGCCGTTTACGCCCACTCGAAT
>WRHA01000335.1 GCA_009783395.1 Defluviitaleaceae bacterium | reverse complement strand
CTAATTGCGTTAATCTTTGTTATCGTGGGCATGGTTCACCTCCTCAAATTTGGGGGACATGGTAGCGTTATATGTGGGTAATAGCAAGTCATTAACGCCCGAAAATCAAGGCATTCATTAGAACGAGTGCATTTCGATTACGGCAACACACCCGCCAGCGAAGGCTTGAATGATTGTCGATTTAAGAGGTCAATTTGGTGGTGTTGCTCTTTGGAAATAAACCCTTTTTCCAAAAGCATATTAAGAATTTTCACAGATTGATGATAGAAGATTTCGTTTTGCATTTGTTCGCTTGATATAGACATATTCACCTCCGAAAGAAAAAAGCCGCCCACGGAAACCATGAGCGGCAGACGATGTGAAAAAATAATTATTGCAAATGTGAAGATTATTCATTTCGTACACGCCGATGATAGTTGAATATCAGTGCGACCACCTGCTCCCGCGTTGCGTTATTTTGCGGGTTCGTGCCATCGGTGATTCGGTTTGCCGTTCCCCAATCCCACGCTTCTTGCGCCCATGAACTTGGTGCGGGTGGTTGCGGCGTTTCCGGCGGCAGTGACGGAGCTTCGGGTTCGAGCGGCTCCGGCGGTGTTTTGTGCAGATATTGAATAATCGCGTCAAAGGGAAATTGCGGACCGGGACAATGCGGACGAGTGCGCGGTGTGATTTCAAAATGCCCAACGATATGTTGACGGTCAAACTTGAAAGAATCGCCGCGAACGCTGTAAAGCCGCTGAATTTCCGCTTGAATATGTGCGATTAACCAAACTGCCGCTTCCAATTGCGCAGGGGTTAAGCCACCTTGTTTTTCGGCAATCCTGCCCTCAAAGCCGATGGAAACCGTGTACAAATTAGCATTGACTCCACGGTCACGTACTTTGTAGTGCGGCGAATGCCGACTGTCGCGGTTATCGCCATTGCGAGTCGTGCCGTTGCCCCACGCGGTATTGCAAATATCAACCGCCTGCACGATTCTTCCGTCACGAGCAACAACAAAATGGTACGAAACTTGCGAAGTCGGATTCGTTATCCATGATATTGTGCCGTTAAATGCGCCTTCTGTTATGTGGCATACCACCATATCAGGCCGCCAACCTTGCCTTCCGATATTGCGATTTGGACTCATTTGCCTTGTGATTTCCATAATCAGTCTCCTTTCTTCTTGCCATTGTGTAATTGTGATAAAATTTCTTTGAGCTTAGGTGGAATCGGCAGACCGATTCTGCATGAATTTTCTAACAAACTAAGCCCCTCGTTTGACAGGAAAAATACAATGGTGGCAGTTCGGAAAATGCCTCCGTTGCCGATAACACCGTCCACGATATGCGCAACACCGACAATCAAAAAAATGCTAACCTTCTTGATGATGCCGCGCAAACCGATTTCACTGGACAGCTTCTTTTCCACGATGGCACAAAGTACGCCTGTTGCGTAGTCGATAGCCATAAATGCGGTGAGTGCATACAAAATCACATCGCACCCACCAAGAAACCACCCAATCCAGCCGCCGACAGCGGCGAACACAATTTGAAAAACACTCCAAATTGTTCTTGCTTCCATAAAAAATCGCCCCTTTCCGAGCGTAAAAATAACGCCTTTCGGCGCAGTTGCTGTAATTGTGTTGCGGCATTGAAAAATTACATCAAGTGAGGATATCGTTCCCACGGTTTATCCCAGTGTTTTCGGGAAATTAACCTTGTTCCTGACTGTCCCGGCAAAAACAAATCATCGCTAACTTGCCAGTTTCGTGACAAATGTGGGTCTGTCGGGCTGTTTTGTAAAAACTGTTGAAAACTGCCGGAGAATCGGTCACTGTCATAATCCCACCACGGAACATTTCTCGGGCGTAGCCAAATTGGAGAGTTAAGTCGTCCCCAATCATCAACATACACAGGAGACGAAAAAGAATAGTCGAATAACCAAAACACTACATCTTTACCGTCTGCTCCAACAGGCGGCCACGCCCAACCCGTCAGCCCTGCTTCGGAAGTAGTAGCGGAATTCCGCGTCCAGTTATTTCTATCGTTGAAATCTTCCGGCGGACCGCCCCGAGACGGAGATGTGTAGCTGATTGTTTTCTTCTCGTTGTTGCCGCCTGCGAAGCGGTCAATCCGCACGATTTGCCTATCGGTAAAATTCGGATTATACCAAGGGTCATTTGGGTCTTGCCAAATGCCGCTCGGCAAACGACCGAACACCAACAAATCATATTCAATACGCCAGTTACCGCCGTATTCGTGAGACAATTGCCCATCAAACCGACAGTGATTTTCGGTTATGTTATTGCAAGCAAACGTGTACGCTTCGTTAACTTCACCATAATTGCTGCTAAACGCGGCACGGCTCATTGCAAGAGGCGATAACGGCGGCGGCGTGTTATAGCACTCCAAAATGGCAGGTGCGCCGGGGTCTAAGCCTTTGCGCACAACAAACGTATCTGTAATTGGATGCAATTGATTTATTCCGAACAATGACACCCCTCCAATCTACACAAGATGCGGATATCGTTCCCACGGAGCAGAATGCCATCGTTGCGAAATCACTCTTATTCCCGATTGTCCCGGTTGGAATAGTGCATCACTTCTTTGGAATATTTCAGGCCATGTCTGAGCAGGTGCATAAGGCGCGGCGGAGGGCATATCCATCATAAAATTATCCCATTCCCAACGTCCGTCCCAATGCAGGTTATAGCCTTGAACTTCGATACGATAAATCCACACAACATAATCCTGTTGCGGACGCAGAAAAGTTTGCCCCCACCACTCGGGATGAAATCGAGTTCCTGCACGCCCAAGATAATCCCAAGAAGGAAACGGAGACCACCAATCGGACGGTGGGTCCGGCGGAAGCGCGTTAACGGTCAGTGTGGTTATTTCCCTTGTGGGAACATTTATAAGCGTTGGCGATTCTTGAATGATGCCGTTTGGGATTGGCGAATTATCATCGCCTATGGCTTGCCCGCCGTGGAAAGTTCGCGGCTGTACGATGTTGCCTAACAAATCCGTTGTTACCCATGAAAAACTGTTGATACCGGAGCGAACCAACATTGACGAGATGCCCATGTATGGCGGAGAAACAAAAATCCTACCCTCACGAATTGGCGTACACGCAAATGTTATAACCGACTGCAAACCCGCTCTATTCCACGGCGCAGTCCAAAAATCTGTCGGTATGAAAACGGATGTGCTTGGAAATGTCATAAGCGGCGAACCGGATGCGAATGTTCCGCCGTGAAGCGGCATTAAGAAGAAGGGATTTACGTTGTAGCATTCGAGAACGCCATCCAAATGCACCCTGCGGCGCGTGATAAATGTGTGAGTGATGGGATGAATTTTATCGCCCACTCGCACAAACTTGTGGTTTGCATAATGCAATTGCTTTTGCGCAGACATAAAAAAAGCCCCCTTAATCCTGCGGCTCGAAAATCACGTCCGGGTCATATACAACTACAACTGCTTTGTCTGGGAACGTATCAATTTGCGCTTGTGTTGGCAGTCGGTCGAGGATAATATGACCGCCGTGTCCACCATGCCCCGGCAGCAATTCTTCTAAAATCTTGATTATTTCCGGGCGAAGCCGTGTATCAAGCACGGTGTGGGCTGTTTGTTCCACCAATTCACGGAAGTTTTCCCACGGATACAGCCAGTCAGGAAGCGGCGGAAACTCGATTAAATCAAAAATCTCATCCAAAATCGGCGGAATTATTAAATCCTTGATGAGTTCCAAATCCAACGGCGGATGTTCGGGATGATTCCATAAATCGTCAATGCGCTTGTTGTTGTCGCGGAGTTCCATGAGCAGATTGCGCGGCACTTTTCCGAAAATGGCGTAAATATGGAATCCTGTTTTGTCGTAAAATTCTGTGACTTCCATTATATTTTCGGTGACGGATACGTTTTTGCTCTCGCTGATAATCGTGACAATATCGCCAATGTCGTAATCCCGCCGATATTCAAAAGGTTGGTACGGGTCAGGAATTTTCACATCCAATGACTTCACGGCCTCATTGTTCCGCAGAAATTGATGTCCGAAGTCTACCATTGGAAAACGCCCAGAGCGTGTGTATGCTTCCCGCCGCGCCAAACCCTGTGCGTTGCCGACTGTGATTAAATTGCGGATGGGTTCGCCGCCATTGTAGGCAGGTTCGTGTGGTTGCCCTTCAACAATAACAACATTCCGCGCTTGCCCTGTTTGGTGAAAGAATTGCTGGTCGGTTATATTTTTGAATGATTCGCAAAAATCTGCCGCGCTTCTGCGTCCGTCATACAGCGAAAATTCAAAAGCCTGCTCCTGCGGCAAAAATGCGACTTTGAAGCCGATGTCTTGCTGTTCAAGCCACTGCTCTACCGTGCCGTTTTCAATTCGCGCCAAAACGTGCTGTGTGGAAATTGTGTAATCGGCAATGCGAAAGCCCGAAATAATACGCTCCGGGCTTGTGTTTATAAAGTTTGCGCGAATTAAATTGTCGGCGGTCGTTTGAAGATTGACCAAATTTTCATTCACGAAATTTACTACTCGGAAGGACAACATTTTGCTGATAAACTCGCCTTTGATTTCGATATTGTCAGCGATTTTTACATCTTCGATAAACGCGGCTTCGTCATCGTTGTCTTTGGCAATAATGTATCCTTCTTTTGCAAGCTCCGCATTTTCGGGCGTGTTCGGCAAGTGCAGGGTAAATTCGCCTGTACGGTTATATCGCCGCACCCATTTTAGGCTGATATAATTCTGCAAAATGTGAACGAGTGTGAAACCATCATAAATGTACAGCGTGTTGGAGCGGAGGTTTCGCTGAATCGGTATAATTTCGGCAAGCGCGCGAAATACATTAGAAAACACCTCGGACAGCGTGACCATGCCGTAAATACTGCTTGCTACGGTAAAATTCGCCGCAATTGAATATCCTCGCGGCGATAATTCATCCACGTTGTTCAGGGTAACCGTGAACTGTGCGTTTGTGCTGTTAACGGCACTCGAAACCCCTGTATCATCCAAAGTGACCGTACCGATAACGGAATCCACGCCAGCCCCAACAATCTGAAATGCCACATCAATATTTTCTGCGTGTGACATAGGCAGTTGGATTGTGCTTGGGGAAACGTACAAAAGCTGAATCGTTGGCAAATCCACAATTCGGTAGGTTGCAAGAGACTCGCTTCGAACGACATAATCTCGCACGACTATCACTTGCGCAACATATACTCCAACCGCTAAATCGTTAAAAACGGAAGCGGCAATCGTGCGGGAGTAATCTGTGGCGTTTGCTGATAAATTTCCGCTGTGTTCATAAAACACAGAAGCACCTTGCCGCAAACGAATTATTATTGAATCGCCGTCACGGATATTTTCCAAGTCCACCGAAGCATTCACAGGCACAGCAAGCCCGACATAACGCCCCGCTCCGCTCAATTCCACGTTTGTAATTTCCGGCTCAGGAATAGGCGCAAGAACTGTCAGTACATTTTCGCTTGCCGCTGATGCTATCGCAGTGCCGTAACGGTCGCTTGTTATCGTCAGATTTATTTCGATGAAATGACTGCCGACCGCAAGAGTTGTAACGTTTTGGAAGTTTACATAAAACATTCGGCTGTTAAGGTCAAACGATGTTGACGGTAAACCTCCGAGGGTTGCACTGCCTTGAATGCGGCTTATTCCTTCGCCTGTCATAATCTAACGGGTGGAAATTGTTATCGGTGACGCAATAGGAAGTTGAATTTCACTCGGCTCAACAATGCAAAAGTCAACCATCGGAGGGAGAACAACATAGTAATCTGCCCCTGCTTCATTTATTATTTCATCGTCACGGCAGAGTTTTGCGCTCACAACATAGTCACCCACCGCAAGCCCCACAAAAACATCTGTGGGAATTGTGTGCGTGAATGTTTCTGCTGCACATGATAAAGTAGCATCAAATTCGTGATAAATCGTACCGTTGCGGTAAAGTTGAACACTTATCCCATCGCCATCCAATACATCTTGCAAGCCAAGTGAAACAACAACATCCGTTTCGCTTCCCACATAGCGCCCCGGCACATTCAAATTTATGTTGGCTATTTCCGCCAACGGCGGAGGTGGTGGCGGAGGCGGTATGAGTTCAACGTAATGCATGAATGGGTATCCGCCCAAAATAGCATCTTCAAAGCGGAAGCCAATGTCCGATTGTGAAAAACGGAACGGCAGTTCACGTTCGGCTTGGCTTTTTTCTACTCCGTTTGTCAAAGGGTAACCACCTAAAATATCCGGCTCTAAAACCCACGGAGGCCGAAGCCCGTCTCCTGTCGGCACGACTTCGAACATTATCACACCAAAAAGAGTGCCGCCGATGCCGACTATATCCAACGGTCGAAAAATACGCCCTGTAGCTGCACCGCTTCCACGGTCAACCGCAACAATAGACCGCATTCCCGTTCCGCCGCCTTGTGCTGCGTGAGTAGAAATGTACTGCAATATATCGTTTGGATCGATTTCCCAAGTTTGGTGCGCATTTTGCCCGATATTACCTCTTGTCGCTAAAGCCCACAAAATTGATTGACCTTGAGTTTTATTCGGCACTGCAACATGGTCGGATTCATCTGTTGTATCGAAACTTTCAATAACGTTCAAATCTACTGTGTTTGTAAGGCTTATGAGAATGGCCGTACCCGCGCCCCACGACCAGCCGCCGACATTAAATGTTACGCTTTCCGTTTCTGCTGTTCTTTTCAAAACTGATATTGTGGTGTTTCCGCCAAACCCGGTCAACATTGCAATTTGTTCCCACCCGGCAGGTCGTGTCCAATGCGGAGAATGTGAGGATACTATTGCTACAACATCGCAGCCGATTATCGCAGGAATAGAACCACTGCGACTGCTTACGTTCCCCATGATAAATCCGGCAGAGCGATGAACCCAAAATGTGTTAGACATCGGCAAACACCCACCCTTGGGATTCTAAAAATTGTTGGCTTTGCAATTGTGCGGTAGTTCTGCCCCATTCGGGAGTGGTTACCGCTTCTAACCATCCGACCGCTAATACTTGCGCGTCAAAAAATGAATTTGTCACCACAATTTGACCACCGATGCCGCGCATAGAGCGCGTTACAGGAAGTTCGGCATCATTTGGATTTTTGAAATCAATAACGGCATAACTCATGTGAATAGGATTTGTTCCCGTGGAGCGCATACAATGAAGTCCTGCGATATGCAAAGCGGCAACACTCTCTGTGGGATTATAGATGACTTCGAGATGCGCCGCACACATCGTAATATTGCAACCAACAACACCCGCGCCAAGAATGCCGCCAAACCAAACCGGCTGTGTTAGTGCAAGCGTGTTTGTAATAAGAAGTCGGACTTTTGCAAGGCATCCGTTTATAGTTGGCGCGCTTCCCGACCTTGTAGCACCTAAAATTCCGCCCAAGAGCGCGTGTGCAACACCGCCAACCATAACAAATTGAACAACACTGACACAATTAACCAAGCTGATAGAATAATTAGCAATACTTCCTCTTGCCTCGGCAGTTCCTAAAACGCCGCCGCAAGAGCGAAGTTGAGTTGAGCTTGGTGAGGTAGTTGACGAAGATGTTATGTGGCATGAAATGCTCCCATAATACGCGCAATTCTGTATCATCAAAGTTACATTCGATTCTCCCCAAGTCGAACCAAAACAACCTCCTGTCGGCTGTGTTGTGCCGGTTACGGTCACAGTTATATTCCCAAAACACTGAATATTAGAAATGATTGCGATTCTTGCCGGGTCTGCCGCTTGCGGCAGAAAATGACCGCCAACGAGCCTGCCGCACAATATCCCGACTTCGCTTGTACTTGTAGAAGTGTGTACTACTTCCGCTTCAATCCTTAAATCCTTGGTTTCGAGGGTTTCCAATTGCGCAAACAACCCTGCCGCGCCTGAACTGCTGACAATCCGCACATTTTTTATTGTTTTTCCGTTGCCGTTTATATTGAAGCGGCGCGAGGGAATTGGTGTCCAGTTCGTAAATACGCCAAGGTTGATGTCATTTTCAAGTTTAATCCACTGCCATTCCGATGCAGGTAAATCACGCAGGGAGTTAAGATCCCATGCGTCCTCAACAATCCAAGGGTCATTTTGTGTACCCGTTCCAAGTATTACGCCGTTTGCCATATTCCCAACCTCCAGTCAAAATGTGCCAAGATAACGCGGGCGATATGAAAGAGAAGCGGTCAAATTTGCCGCCCCTGTCGCCGCACCAAATCGTACAGTGTTTGTACCGATATTTAATAAGAAAAAACTCCGCAAGCGCGGGTCTGATAAAAATTGCATTGCGTTCACACCACCCCGTTCCACCATAGAGCGGTCGGGCATGGAAATGAAACGCAGAGTTTGATTTGATATGTTGCCCATAAAAGTGATTCGTACATTATTGCCGTTTTCGATGAACGGGTGTGATGCCGTGCCATCAAGCGCAACTATAAACCCCGCCGTACTGTCACCGATATTTTCAAAAGTTAGGCCGGAAGCGGGAATCGTGCGCGTGATTTCCAAGCCGTACCAAAACGGGTCAAGACA
>WRHA01000334.1 GCA_009783395.1 Defluviitaleaceae bacterium | reverse complement strand
AGTCTTTTTCCGGCATTTCAGACTTCTTTATTAGACCCGAACCCTCACTTCAACTCTCTTTACCTTGGCTTGTCTGAAAAAATGGGGAAACTCAAATTGACGCTTACCTTGACAGGATGATAAAATTAAATTACTTAATAAAAAAAGACTCGCTCATGTGCGGGTCTTTTGCATTATTATGTGACGGCCGTGTGACGGCCGGCTGAAAATCAACGAAAATATAATTCCATGTAGGCCAAATCATCAAGGATGAAATTTACTCGACAAGATTCTTTCAGCACCGCGGTTCCAAGCAAGTCGTGAGTTTCGCGGGTGGCATGGCATACTGCCGAGGTGTCACAAATATGTGTGGTTTTATCGTGAAAGGCGGAAACTTTACCAAGCCTTTTGTAATCGTGCTTTTCGCCGCTTGCCTGTACGCCGGTTGTGTTGGGTAGTTTTGATAAATCCGCAACGCTTATGCCCAGCTTTTTTAGGGTTTTGTGGCTAAGCACCAAAGCGTTGCACCCGGTATCCACCTTAAACTCTATATAAAGTTTTCTGCTGCCAATCAAAAGCCATAAATAAACAAACCATTGGTCGTTATGGTCAATACGCATTTTTGTGCAGATAAAATCTTTTTTTTCATTCCACAAGCACTCCTCCAACGCACAGCTCGTATTCATGCAATGTTCCGCAGACAAGCAAATTTTCTGTGCCGTCACGGTCAAGCTCATAGGCAAAGTCCCCCGCACTGCCTTTTGTGTCTGAAACATAGCGGATAAATCCACCTTCAACATCGCCGTTTGTGTCGAAATCCAAATCCGAAAGCACAACCCAACGTGCTTCCCTTTGGTCTTTAATTCCTTGAATGGTAACATAATTCCCAATTTTCATACGCGCACACATCCCTTCATTTTTGCTCATTATGCGTGGATTTATATAAAAAATCAAACCCATTGAATTCTAGGAGGTAATGAGAATGGTAAAAGGAATCAAGCTTAAAAAAATGATTGCACTGATGATGGCGTTTTTACTGGTTGCCGGTAGCGTTCCCGTTCATGTGATGGGTGCAGACGAAACCGGCAGCCCGTCTTTGGGCAGCTATTTTGCAGACTTTGCATCCGGTGATTTTCCGGGCACGTATGAGGCATACGAAGGGCAGAAGCATCTTGCATTTAGCCAATATGTAACGATAACGAGCGGATTTATTTCGGATGGCGGGTTTGCGCCGCCTGCCCAATTGCCGCCGGAGCTTCCCCCGGTGGAATTGCCGGAATTTCCTGTCTTGCCGGATAGCGAGGATGATCCGGAGGATGACGCAGACTACACAAATATTTCGGACGACCAACCCCAAGCCGATCCCGCCGACGAACTCGAAAACAGCGTGGCTTTGGTATGGTACTTGGACGGCGAACGTCGCATGGATAAAGGCACAATCACCATCAGCGAGGAGCGGGGCAATCTTGATATACCCATCCGCATGGGGCTTGCTTTTGATGTTGTTACCCTTGCCGATGCGGGTTTGTGGACACTTCGGGCTTATTCTTATGGGGTGTGGATGGAGAGTCCTTACTCGCTGAAAAAAAGAGGGCTTATGGAGCCCGGCCGCCGCCCAATCAATAATTTCAAAATGTTCTGCCCTGCGTTTTGAGGTGATAGAAAAAGCAAATATAATGCAGTCGCTTTGCAAGTACGTCAAAACAGGGCGATGCTTGCCTCCATCGCCCCAATCCACATACGCAATAAAAATCTCGAAAAGGCGCATCAGCCATTCACCGCCCAATCGTAAAGATGCGAGTGCTTGTCTTTATCAATGATAAGATGCCCCTTTTCGTTCACTTCAAGCGTGGTTACCGGAATGTTGTTGCGCTTGATGTATTGCTCAATTGCGGCGGATAACTGCTCATCAAGGGTTGGTCTCTTGGTTGGTGGCGGCATAGGGCATAACCTTTGCCACAGGCTTGCCTCCCATAGCAATTAAAAAGCCTTCGCCCTTATCCAAAAGAGCGGCAAGGGGGTTGTGCGTTTCGATGTTAATAACAGTCACAAAAATCACCTCGTTAAAATTATATCCAAATGCCCATACACTATCAACCGGGGGAAATGCCTCGTTAGGAAATGTTAGGAAATGTCCGGAAATAACTTGCCTGTTTGGGCTTGTCTTTTTCCCGGACGGCAGTTTTGCACCGCAAAACACAGCCACCCGCGCTGAGGTTGCCACAATATTTGCGAGGTTTATGGAAATTTTGACGGCGTAATATGTTACAATGTCGCCATTAAAAGAGAAACTGAAAAGAGGTAACGCGGGATGACTGAAAAACTCAAACAGCTCATGAAGGATGGCGAAGGGCTTACTGTAGAGTTTAAGCGTTGCGAAAATGACATTGCCGCCAACATATATGAAACGGTATCTGCTTTTTCAAACCGATATGGTGGATATATATTACTTGGCGTGGAGGATAACGGCGAAATAAAAACCGGGGTGAGTCCCGACGCCGTTCCGAGAATTAAACAAGACTTTGTAAACATGTTAAATAACCCGCAAAAATTTTCTCCTACATTATTTCTCTCACCGGATGAAATCTTGATTGACGGAAAAATTATATTGTGGTGTTTTGTTCCGCCACATTCTCAGCTTGTAATGTTTGGCGGAAAAATCTTCGACCGCAACATAGAAGGGGACTACGAAATCACGCGAAATTCTGAAATGGTGGCGCATATTCACCGCCGAAAAGCTGCAGAACATTCCGAGCGCGAAATTTTTCCGTATGCGAAAGAAAGCGATTTTGACTTTGCGCGGCTTATGCCAAAAGTCCGACGTTTGGCGGTCGGTCGCAACGAGCATCATCCGTGGATTGCCATGACGGATGATGAAATAATTCGCAGTGCAGGGCTTTACCAAGAAGATTTTAAAACGGGCAAAGCCGGCTATAACCTTGCCGCTGTTTTGCTGTTTGGTCGAGACGAGGTTATCCGCTCATGCACCGCAAACTATGTAACGGACGCGCTTTGTCGCATTAAAAATGTTGACCGCTACGATGACCGACTTTTGGTGACAACAAATTTGATTGATGCATATGAGAAACTTGTAGAATTTATCGCAAAGCACACTCTTGATAAATTCCACATAGAAGATGGCCATTCGGTAAGCCTTCAGTCAAAGATTTCACGCGAGCTGGTGAGTAACATCCTTGTCCACCGTGAGTATACCAGTGCGTTTCCTGCAAAAATTATCATAGAGCGTGGTCGTATTGTCGCGGAAAACTGGAGTTTACCTAAAATGCCGGGGCGCATTGACCCGAAAAATTTTGCTCCGCACCCAAAGAACCCCCTGCTTTCCGACTTTTTTATAAACATTGGTCGTGCCGACAGGCTCGGCTCAGGTGTGCGCAATCTTTACAAGTTCACAAAACTATACTCCGGCGGCGAACCGGAGCTTACAGACGGCGATGTGTTTCGCACGATTGTACCGATTTACGAAAACGGCGGGATCTAATTACGAATCAATGACGAATCCACGAGGCAGCAACACCGACCTCGTGGATTTTTTTGAGGCCGGGAAACTGTATCCGGCAATGGCACATGAAACGTGCCCGCACCCTTCGAGACGAACACGTCGCCTCCCACCAAATGCCCCCGGTGCCCAATGCACGCTTGGCGTGCCGTTTTATGCTATAATGTTCCGCGTTGCACAAAGGAACTAAATTTTTCATCCGGGGGGATGTAGTATGAACCACAAAAACAAGACTTTCGTAAGCTTAAAAATACGACTTGCCTTGCCTCTCGCCATAATTATTGTAATAGCAATTGTTTCTACCGCCTTGATTGTCACAAGAATACAGGACATCTTTGCGATTGTGATTTTGTCGTCGATTGTTGGTGCTGTTGCGGGGCTGTGTGTTTTTTTGTTGGTGGGCAGGGTTGCAAAAGGCGTAATCGCGCTGAACAGAGCCGCCGAAGCCCTTGGGCGCGGCGAAATATATGTAAATTTGCCTTCCGTGCCAGGCAGTGAGTTGGGTCTTTTGGCGCAATCGCTCGGGCAAATAAGTAAAAATCTTTCCGCTCTTGAAATCGAGTCGCAACGGGTTTGCGACGAAATCACAAGCGGCCGTTTAAGCACCGTTGGCGACGAAAAAATCGCGCCCGGTGCTTTTTGTGATGTTATCGGGCGGATAAATCGTATCAGCCAAAGTACCGCGGCTTGCTTGGACGGGATTCCGTTTTCCGTTTCCGTGCTGGACGACAAGTATCGCTTTGCATTTGTAAATAAGGCGGCACAAGCAGAAGGCTATGATCCCGACGAAATTTACGGCGTATGTATATTGGACAATTTGCTTCCCGAGGAAGCACTCACCTACAAAGGGTTTCTCGACACCACTGCCAGAACGGGAGAGCCCGAATATTATCGGTCGAAGTATTATTCGCCCGGAAAAGGCGACGTCGAATGCCGCCTGGGCTTAACCGCCCTGAAGAATGCCGAAGGAAAAATAACGGGGTATTTGGAAACGGTAAATGACATAACATCACAGATTCGCGCACAAGAAGTGGCGGAGAAAATAACGGTATACCAAGACGCCGAAACAGTAAGCATGACCCAGGCCTTGGAACAGGGCCTGGTTAACGGGTATTTGCAATTTTCTTACGAACCAAACCCGTCCGATAACGATACCGAGAAAACCGCACAAGCATATGTAGGGATTATGGATGCGATGACTACCGCAACAAAAACAATAAAGAGCTATATCGACGAAATTACCGACGGGCTTCGCACAATATCAAAAAACGATTTTACCGTAAAAATCAGCCGAAACTATATAGGGGACTTTGCGCCGATAAAAGAATCCATGGAGCTGATTATCGGATCGGTAAGCGCGCTTATAAACGAAATTTATTCTGCTACGGGGCATGTTGACGAAGGCGCAGAGGAGATAGCACGGTCTGCCCAGGAGTTAATGGTAAGCTTTGAAGAGCAGGCGAATTCCATGGGCGAAGTTCAGGCGGCAATAGGTGTTATAACCGACAAAACACAACAAAACGCCAAAGACCTGCAGGCCGTGGGCGAGCTTTCCAAGCAGGTACAAGATGCCGCCGGCATTGGCTCGCATCATATGGCGGAGATGAATGCCGCCATGGAAAGAATTCAGCAGTCGTCGCTTGAGATCGCCAAGGTGAACAAAATAATAGAGGACATTGCGTTCCAAACCAATCTTCTGTCGATAAACGCGTCGATAGAGGCCGCTCGTGCAGGGGAACAAGGCAAGGGCTTTGCCGTTGTGGCAGAAGAGGTTCGCAACCTGTCGCGCCGCAGTTCTGATGCCGCTAAAAACACGTCGGAAAAAATTACAAACTCGCTGGAGCGTGCAAGCGAGGGCGTTACGAAATCGGAGCAAGCAACCGACGCATTGCGCACTATTGTGGAATTAATGAACAATACGGCAGGGGTAATCTCTAAAGTTGTGCAAGCATCGGATGAGCAGGCCACAGAAATAGGAACGATTAAAAGCCATATGGATACCATTTCCGCCGGCGCAGAACGCAACTCCGAATCTGTGCAAGCCAATGCCACGATCAGCCAGGAATTATCCGGCCAAGCAAGTGTGCTTATGTCGTTGGTGGACAGATTTAAGGTACACCGCGCCTAAATCTAAAGAAGCAGTGCTTGTCCCAGTCCGTCGATTATCCCCGTGTCTTCCGTGGTGGATGTGCATGTCAGGGCCAGTGTGTCGCCTGTGGTTATACAGCCAAACAGGTGGGGCAGTCCTGTTTCCGGCCCGAGCGCGAAAGATACCATATCAACGCGTTCTTTCAGCTCTTTGGGTAAGGTGAGTACCCCTAAATTGGAAAGACCCGTACTGCTTCCCCCGTACAGGTGATTGCCTACATCGATGATGCCCTGTTTTTTCGCGCTGAGGGGAATCTTGTCCACCTTGTAAACCAGCCGCTGTACTTCGCTCATTATGTTTTGGATATAGTTGGGCGAAAGTGCCATAAACTGGCTTTTTATGCCGCGAGCCATGTCGGTAAAGTCGACGGCCTCCGGCATTGTGACAATAATGTGGGACACAAAATTTTGCATGGTTTTGCTTGGATAATATGGTCTGCAATCGATGGGTAGATGACAGGTAATGGGCAAATCGCCGCCGTCATGTACCCTTTGTTTTTTATATTCGTTCAAAATTTGGGCGGCAATGTAACCCGCAACGGTTACGCCGTGTTCGGTTGCGGCATCTTTTAGCTTTTGCAGGCAGATTTTATAGGTTTTGGTTCTCGTTGCAGTGGGCTTAAATGTGGGTATGTAGACATCACGAGGTTTTGGGGTTCTGTATTTTCGCATATCTGCGTAGCGTACATAGGCATCTTCTGTTTCTTCGGGGGTGGTTGGGTCGTTTACATTATAAAACCCCGAGCCGTCTACCTCCACTCCGAGAAGGTGGTAGTATCGAATCAACATCGAAACAGCCACAGGCGCCAAGGTTCGCCCGTCGCAAACCGAGTGCGATACCTCCAGCGTAAAATGACGCTCGCCATAGATGATTCTCAGCAAATGGTCGTTATCTTTAAAATATTGCAAAGGCTCTGCAATATCGGCTTGTCTCATTATTGTGGGCGGGTTTGGCAGCTCTTCGTTGTAGTACCAAAAGGGGTCGCTTTGCTTGCGCACGTTAAAATGCGGCAAGCGTTTTGCAAAATTATTAACGGTTTGCCTCAGTGTTTCCGAACACAGCGTCTCGTTTAAATGTACCGAGATGCTAAACACGCCGGGGTAATCTTTGTTTGTGGCGGCACTGTAAAACTGTCCTATGTAGTTCAGTGGGAATTTTCTCATTTTAAAGCCTCCTGTCGTTATGATTATATGCAAAGTCCTTAAAAAATCAACATATACGTGCAAACTGCATCCGGCTTCGAGACGTAATGTGGCTTGCCGTCGGATGTCCACGGTGTCCAATGCACGCTTGGCGTGCTTTTTGACTTCATCTCGCAGGAGGCGTAAAATGTTCCCGAGGTGATTTGTAAATGGATCCGGTTAGCAAAAAAGGGCCGTGGGCTAAGGCGAAGCTGGTTTTTCGCTTGGGGCTTTTGGTGGTGGCGGTCGCGCTTAATTTTATCGCGCCCGAGGTGCTGGATTTTCGTTTAATTTTTCAGATGGGCATCGAAAGTGCGTTTTTGTGGGCGATTTGGCTGATGATTTTTGTTATGATGCTTTTTCGCATTATCCCCAACAAGCTTACAACTGTGGGGGCGCGCAAACATTTTCGAAGCTCGTATCTCGAGGTACATAACCCCAAGGCCGCAAACCCCGATATGCACAAGGGTGCGGTGAAATCCGCGTTGTCGTGGTTTGGGATTACCGCCGGGATTGTTCTTATATTTTGGGGGCTTGGCTTGCTTACGCCGGGCGTGGTAGTTGTTCTTACGATAATTTATTCGCTGTGCGATTCGTTTTTTGTAATGTTTAAGTGTCCGTTTCGCTTGCTTTATTTGAACAATCGGTGTTGTGCGGATTGTCGCATTTACAATTGGGATAATATGATGATGTGCGCGCCGCTTATTGTTTTCCCGAGCGTGTTTTCCACAAGCCTGTTTTTGCTTGCGCTGGCGATTATTGTGCTTTGGGAAATCAGGCTAATAAAAAATCCCCGCTTCTTTTCGCGGGAATTTAATGCAAATCTTCGCTGCGAAAATTGCGGGGAGAAAAAATGTACAAGGGGCGGAGGTCGCGCTTAGCCCCGTTGTAAATTCGCAAACCTTGAAATGGCTCCCATGAAGGACAGCTCGACGGTTCCTGTGGGACCGTTTCTTTGTTTTGCGATAATTACTTCGGCGTGATTTTGCTTCAGGGTTTCGGGATTGTAGTATTCGTCGCGGTAGAGGAAGGCAACGAGGTCGGCGTCCTGTTCGATCGCGCCGGATTCGCGCAGGTCGGAAAGCATGGGGCGATGGTCTTTGCGCGCCTCAACAGCGCGTGAAAGCTGCGCCGCAACGAGCATCGGAATGTTAAGCTCCTTAGCAAGACCCTTAAGCGAGCGCGATATTTCGGAAATTTCAAGCTGTCGCGACTCGGGGCGCGAGCTACCCGATACGTTCATTAATTGCAAATAATCCACGACAACAAGCCCCAAATTTTTTTCGATTTTCAAGCGGCGGCACTTTGCACGCATTTCCATTACGGAAATGCCGGGCGTATCGTCGATGTAAAGCGGCGCGCTTGACAGCCGTCCCGTGCATTCCGCAATTTTATTCCAGTCATCGTCGGTCAACTCGCCCGTGCGCATACGCTGGAAATCAATCGCGGCTTCCGACGAAAGCAAGCGGTTTCCCAGCTGTTCCTTGGACATTTCCAGGCTGAAAACGGCGG
>WRHA01000333.1 GCA_009783395.1 Defluviitaleaceae bacterium | reverse complement strand
CTTATGCGGGAGGCGGTTTAACGGGAACCATAACGGTTGTGGGATCAACTTCGGTCGCGCCGCTTATGGAGCGCATGAGTGAAGCGTACAGGGAGCTAAATCCCGACGTTTCAATCGACATCCAGTCACTTGGAAGTGGCGCGGGCATCAATGCGGCGCGTGACGGTGTGGCAGATATCGGTATGTCGAGCCGTGATTTGCGCGAGGCCGAGCTTGAGGTATTAAACGCGGTTGCTGTCGCGCTGGACGGGCTTGCAGTAATTGTGAATAACGATAACCCAACGGCAAATTTATCTCCCGAGCAAATTCATGACATTTTCGTCGGTTATATCACGCGCTGGAACGAGATGCGCTAATATGCACAAGTTTCGCGAGGTTTTTTTCGAATACGTCTTCATGTTTTCGGCAGGCATATCGATTTTGGCATTGGTTATGATTTTCGTTTTCCTGTTTGCCAACGGTATGCCTGCCGTTGCTGAGGTCGGCCCGATAAATTTTATCTTCGGAACCGAATGGCGACCAATGGATGCAACTCCGTCATTTGGTGTGTTGCCGATGATTGCCGCGAGTATTTATATTACCCTCGGCGCGATTGTAATCGGTGTGCCTGTTGGGATTTTTACTGCTGTGTTTTTGGCACATATGTGTCCGAAATGGTTGTACGCATTTTTAAAGCCGACGGTTAATTTGCTTGCGGGCATACCGTCGGTTGTTTACGGATTTTTCGGGATTGTGATAATCGTGCCGTTTGTGCGGGAGATTTCGCTTGCACTAACGGGTGGCGGTTCGGGGTCGTCGATGCTTGCCGCTATGATTCTCTTGGGTATTATGATTTTGCCGACGATTGTAAACATTTCCGAAAGCGCGATTCGTGCCGTGCCTGAGTCGTACTACGAAGGCTCGCTTGCGCTTGGTGCGTCGCATACGCGATCGGTGTTTTCGGTGGTTCTTCCTGCCGCGAAGTCCGGGATTTTTGCGTCGGTGATTCTTGGGGTAGGGCGCGCCGTTGGCGAAACAATGGCTGTTGTAATGGTCGCGGGTAATCAGGCGCGAATGCCGGAAAGTATTTTTCGCGGCGCACGCGCACTTACGTCAAACATCGTAATCGAAATGAGCTATGCCGAAGCCGGACTGCACCGCGACTCGCTTATTGCAACGGGGATTGTTTTGCTGGTCTTTATCTTCATTATTAATGTCGCGTTTACGATTGTGACTCGAAAAAGCAGGGGGACATAATGCGAAAAATAATCGACACAACCTTGTTCGCGCTGACTTGGATATTTGCCGCAATCACGTTGCTCGTACTTCTTTTCATTGTTGCGCACATAGTGATTAACGGCGTGCCGCATCTTGATGCGCGACTGTTTGAGTTCGCATTCACAACGGAAAATGTATCAATGATGCCCGCGCTTGTGTCTACGATTTTCATGGTTGTGCTAACGCTTCTGATTGCGTTGCCGCTGGGGATTTTCACAAGCATTTATTTGGTGGAATATGTAAAAAAGGGCAATAAATTCGTGATGCTGATTCGTTCGGCAACGGAAATGCTTGCGGGAATTCCGTCGATTGTATATGGGCTTTTCGGGATGCTAATGTTTGGGCAATTTTTTGGCTTTGGCTGGTCGTTGATTGCCGGCGTTTTGACGCTTGGGATAATGATTTTGCCCGTTATCATCCGCACAACGGAAGAGGCGTTAAAATCCGTAAGTGACGGCTATCGCGAGGGCGGTTACGCGCTCGGAGCGGGAAAACTGCGTGTTGTTTTTCGAATTGTTTTGCCGTCGGCAGTGCCGGGGATTTTGGCGGGTGTGATTTTGGCAATCGGACGAATTATCGGCGAATCCGCCGCGCTGATTTTTACGGCGGGAACAATGCCGCAAATTCCGGAAACCCTCGGACATTCCGCACGCACATTGTCGGTACATATGTGGGTGCTGTCGAGCGAAGCGCATCACACGGGCGAAGCGTATGCAACCGCCGTTGTACTCCTCCTGCTTATACTTGTCGTAAACACGGCGGCGGCCGTTGTTGCAAAATTTTTTATTACGAAGTGAGGCAAAAGTGTGAAAAATCGAAGAAGGGAACGCGGGCGACGAATTTCATCAGGAATTTGTGCGTTCAGCGAATGGCAAAAACAGTGAATATTTCTATTAACAATTGCAATTTATATTACGGAGATTTTCACGCGCTTAAAGGCATTGGAAATGACATGCCCATGGAAATCGGCGCGAACAAAGTCACGGCATTTATCGGGCCGTCGGGATGCGGAAAATCGACATTTATCCGTGTTTTCAATCGCATGAACGATTTGATTCAAAATTGCAAAATCACCGGCGAGATAAAAATCGGCGAGCAGGATATTTACGACAAAAATACTGATGTAACACTGCTTCGCAAAAATGTCGGCATGGTTTTTCAAAAGCCGAACCCTTTTCCGATGTCCATTTACGATAATATCGCCTTTGCGCCGCGCACATATGGTGTAAAAAAGAAGGCGCGTCTCGACGAAATCGTTGAACGCTCGCTGAAACAAGCCGCTCTTTGGGACGAGGTGCGGGATCGACTGAAAAAATCCGCGCTCGGGCTTTCCGGCGGGCAACAGCAACGCCTCTGCATTGCACGCACCCTTGCCGCCGAGCCAAAAATAATCCTAATGGATGAACCAACCTCCGCGCTCGACCCGATTTCAACAGGAACGATAGAGGATTTGATCCGCGAGCTTAAAAAAACATACACCATCGTAATCGTAACGCACAACATGCAGCAGGCAACACGCATTTCCGACAAAACCGCATTTTTCCTGATGGGCGAGGTAGTCGAATATGACAAGACGCGACAAATTTTCTCAAATCCAAAGGACAAACGCACAGAAAACTACGTAACAGGACGATTCGGATAGGCGCGCCAAGCGCGCAGTGGGCACCGTGGACATTTGGTGGTGGGCGACGTTACGTCTCGAAGCCGGATACGGTTTTCCGGGGATATAGAGAATGATACTCGCCGACTTGGCTTGAATAGGAGAGGCAAAAAAAATGACAATCAGAGTGGATTATCGAAAAAAATTGCAGGCTATTTTTGACAAACTCGTATTAATGTGCCGCCACGCAGAGGATGTTTGTGAAAAAAGCGTAGGGGCGTTTGCGGAAAAAGATTTGGAAATTGCTCGGGAAGTTAAAACAATAGAAAAAACCATCGATAAGCTTGAGCGAAAAATTGAAAAGGCGTGTCTGCGCCTTTTGGTGATGGAGCATCCCGTCGCAAGCGATTTCCGCGAAGTTTCCGCCACGCTTAAAATCATAAAAGATCTCGAGCGCATCGGCGACCAATCCAAAGATATTGCAAAAATCACCATAAAACTCGCCGACACAAACATTGATATACCGGAAAATATTCGGCAAATGGGCGTTATAATAATCCAGATGATAAAAGATGCCGTGCAGGCGTATATAAACCGCGACTTACAGCTCGCCCTGTCCATCGATGAAACCGACGACAAGGCCGACGCGCTTTTTGATATAATAATGAACGACCTTGTTTCGATTATTCAAAAAAATCCACAAGATGCCAAGCAAGGGCTACAGCTGATCATGGTCGCGAAATATCTCGAGCGTATCGGCGATCATGCCGTAAATATCGGCGAACACACCGCATTTTTAATTCGAGGCAAAGTCTAAAAATGAACGAGAGGAACGCGGGCGACCGATTTCTAACAACACATTAAGTGCTCAGCGAATGGCAAAAGTATGAGGAAAAAGATATTTGTGGTTGAAGACGATGCATCGTTGCAGGAGGTGTACACATATACGCTGGAAGGCGAATTCGAATGTACATGTTTCGGCGACGGTGCGTCTTTTTTTTACGCGCTTGAAAAATCCGACCGACCCGACCTTGTTTTACTGGATGTAATGCTGCCCGGAAACGATGGTTTCAGCATCCTCTCGCGCCTCAAATCTTATAATATTCCCGTAATCATGGTTTCGGCAAAAGGCGACGAAGTTTCAAAAGTCAAAGGGCTCAACATGGGCGCGGACGATTATATTTCAAAGCCGTTCGGGGTTTTGGAGCTTATTGCGCGGGTTAAAGCAAATCTGCGCAAGCAACCCGCCGCGGCACAAAAAAATATTTTCAAGGACATCGAATTTGACATGGAAAAGCACGTGGTTGTCGCAAACGGCATGGTTTTGCAAACTACCTTGAAGGAATTTAACCTGCTGGGTTTTTTATGCAATAACGCAGAAAAAGTGCAGGAGCGCGAAGTCATTTTTAAAAACGTATGGGGCGATGATTTTATCGGCGAAACACGCACGCTCGATATTCACATCAAGGAACTGCGAAAAAAACTGAAAGAATCCGGAAGCGTCGCGAGCATAAAAACAATACGAGGCGTGGGGTATATGCTGACATGAAAAAACGACTTTTCCTGTATACAATTTTGATAATTTTCGCAGGGCTTATAAGCTTCCTTGTTGTATCGGTTTATGTAACCAACCGCAACAATTTAAATATCGCAAAAAGTACGGTTGAAGAAATCACACATATTTTGGCAGAGCTTTATCACGACGGCATAGATTTGCAAAAATTCGTAAATGCGGGGGAAAACACGCGCATCACGGTAATTTCGTCAACGGGTCGGCTGCTTGCCGACAATCGGCCACAAGAGGCTTACACCGACGAAAATTACCTTCTGCGCCCCGAAATTATTGCCGCCATGCATGAAAATCCGGAGGTTTTTTTACGCTACTCACACACTCGCGGTGCTGATTTTATTTATTACGCGCTAAAAGTGGGTGGCGGCGATGACTTTATTTTTATTCGCGCAGCTATTCCCGCTACACAAATTGACGCATATGTAATGCAGACACTGCCTCTTTTGATTGCTCTGCTCGGCACACTCGCGCTGATTTGCTTCCTTGTTGTGCGCGGAATGACTAACAAGATTTTAATGCCCTTCAGCGCGATTGAAAAAAAACTGCGAAAACTTGCACGCGGAGAAAACTCCCCCATTTTAGAAAGTTATGACGAAATAAATAAAATCACACGCGAAATCGACGATGTTGCACATGTTTTACAAAACACACTTTCCGCGCTAAACGACGAGAAGAATAAATTATCATTCATCTTGGACAGCATCGGCGACGGAATTCTTGTCGTTGACGGAAACGAACGAATTTTGCTTACAAACCCCGCTGCATTGATGATGTTTAACTCCTTGCCCGATATAATGGGCAGAAAAACAAATTACTTGGTGTCTTGCAACGATTTAAATGCGAAAATTAGAGAGTGTGTGAAAAAGTCTAAAAATATTTTGTATGAAGCCGTGCTTAACGGAAGATATTATCTCGTTAAAATCAAACGCCTGCCCGACACAGAGCTTACAATGGTCGTGCTTGCCGATATTACCGAGAATCGTGAAAATGCAAAACGACGCGAGGAATTTTTCGCAAACGCATCCCACGAACTTAAAACGCCGCTTACGGCAATTCGCGGATTCAACGAACTCAGCGCGATAAACAACCGTGACGAAAATTTGGAAAAATACATCGCAGGCATAACCCGCGAAACAAATCGCATGATTAATCTGATTAGCGACATGCTAAACCTGTCTGAGCTTGAAAACACGGAGGAGGTAAAAAACCTTGTTCCGGTTTCGCTTGCAAAAACAGTTGCCGAGGTTCGCGAAACAATATCCGGCGCAATCGATGACAAGGGCATTCACTTTACAACAAGCGGCGATGCAATAATTTCCGCCGAGCAGCATCATGTCTTTGATATAGTAAAAAATTTAATCGAAAATGCCGTGCGCTACAATAAACACGGCGGCAAGGTCACCGTTACAATAAGCAAATCCCCAAGCATAACCGTTTCCGACAATGGCATAGGCATCTCCCCCGACGAACACACGAAAATTTTCGAGCGTTTTTATCAAGTCGAAAAAAATCGCTCGTCACAAAGCACGGGGCTTGGTCTGTCGATTGTAAAACATGTTTGCGCGCTGTATGGCTGGAAACTTTCACTGAAAAGCAAGCCGGCAATAGGCACGGATGTTGCAGTGGAGTTTTAGTACTGCTATCATGTAGGAAAAATTTACGAGGAGATGGCTTATGTTTCAGGATTTATCTGTGTTTGGCCTGGCCGTTGTATTCGTCGCGCTTAACGGGCTGACAATGCTTGCGTGGGCGGCGGCGCAGGGCTACAAAATGAAACCGACGGCGTTTGCGTTTCTTGTCGGTGCGATCGGTAACTTACTTACCGGCTCGATTACACCGATTTCGGGGCAAAGCTCGATTTTAACGGTTACGCACCACATGAAAAACGTAAACCAGCGGATTGCAGCACTCTTAATTGCTGTTATCGTGATGGTACCCATGGGGCTGACAGGCTCAATTACGCGGATTGCGGATTGGGTGGGTCAGCCTGTTTTGTGGGGAATGATGGCGGGCGTCGGCCTTATGGTTGCGGGAATAAGCTTCGATATGTTGAAGCAAAACAAGCGCACCGCCATAATTGCCTTTGTTTCCGCTCTGGCGACGCACATCTATTTTATTTTTGACCATCCCGGCCCGTCGCCCTATCGTAATCCCAACGCGCTTGTTTATGTGATTGCGGTAAGCGTAACCCTCGCGACGCTGGATTTCGTTTTTCTGCAAAAAGATCCTAAGACAGGAAAACGCGGCCGCCGCGTGGATATTTTGCAAATGGCAAAAGACGCAGGCTACACGGGCGACATGGAGCAAAATGAAAATCCGCGCTTCTGGACGAAAGAATATTGGGCGGATTTTAAAATTATTAAGCCGAAGCTCGGAGTTGAGGCAATTTATTTCGCGCTGGCGTTTATTACGCTTAACATCGGTACGAACATAGCTTTCGGCACAGCAACGCAAAACCTAGGTCTGCGTGATGACTACGGAAATCCTCTCTACATGCAAAATTTTGACCATCTCACCGTAATCAACTCGCTTGCCGATATTCCAAGCATAATTTTCGGCGGCGCACCCGTCGGCGCGATTATTTCCGCCACAACCGCGACGCAATGGCCGGTACTTGCGGGCGTCGCGATGATGCTTCTTTGCATGATTTTGCTCATGCTCGGGCTTATGACAAAGGCCGTGAAATACGTTCCCGTTCAGGCAATCACCGGGTTTTTGTTCATAATCGGATTTTTCTCAACCTTTATTCCAAACATCCGAAATATATTTCTTTTCGCTCCTGCGGAAGGCGTAGGAAACGGGCATATCATAATGGGTTCAACGGCAATGGCCATAACCGCACTTACGAAAAATCCGTTTCTGGGGCTTGCCGCCGGCGTAGCGGTACGCTACATCGGCGAGTTCTTCTTCCCGGGAATTATGCTGTAATTTAAGCAAAATATGGAGGCGATTATTGTGGGGAAATATGACTTTATGGCAGTGGAAAAAAAATGGCGAAAAAATTGGGCCGAAAATCCGATTCAAAAAGGCGCGGAAGGCAGGTCCAAATTTTATTGCCTCGATATGTTTCCGTACCCGTCGGGCGTGGGCTTACATGTCGGGCATTGGCGCGGATATGTTTTAAGCGATGTGCTTTCGCGGCATAAAATTTTGCAGGGCTTTCATGTGCTTCACCCGATGGGATGGGACGCGTTTGGGCTTCCTGCAGAAAATAACGCCATAAAGAAAAAGATGCATCCCAAAATTTCCACGGCGGAAAATATCGCAAGCATGAAACGCCAGCTCGGCGAAATGAGTACGATTTACGACTGGGATAACGAACTGGATACAACCGACCCCGCTTATTACAAATGGACGCAGTGGATCTTTGCGCGGATGTTTGAAAAGGGGCTTGCTTATGAAAAGGAAATGCCCCTAAACTGGTGCCCGACGTGCAAGGTCGTTTTGGCGAATGAAGAGGCCGTCGGCGGCGTGTGCGAGCGGTGTCACGGCACGGCTACGAAAAAAAATCTGCGGCAGTGGATGCTTAAAATTACCGAGTACGCCGACCGCCTGCTTGAGGACTTGAACGGGCTTGATTGGCCGGAAAAAGTTAAAAAAATGCAATCGGATTGGGTCGGCAAAAGTTACGGCGCAGAGCTGGATTTTGAAATCGCCGATACGCCGCTTAAAATTCGTGCGTTCACCACCCGCGCCGACACGCTTTACGGCGCGACTTTCATGGTTCTCGCGCCGGAACACGA
>WRHA01000332.1 GCA_009783395.1 Defluviitaleaceae bacterium | reverse complement strand
GAAAACTTTTTTTTTCCAAAAAAAAGTTTTCCCCCACGACCTTAAAAAATGAAAAAACTCCTAGCCCTAACCCTCTTCATACTTTTAACCGCCTGCGCAACCGATAATCCGCCGCGATTTATTGGATATACGCAGGATATTTTGTTGTTGGAAAGCGAAGAAAACGGCGGTGAAACTGAGCCGTTGGCGTTTGATGTGTTTTTTCGGCGTGAGGGCGTAAATTTTGCTATGTACGAGCCGACGGAGGGTGCGTATGCGGCGGCGTGGATTTCGCCGGACGCGGGGATACGGGGATTTGAGTATGCGGCGGGGATGCGACACGCGGTTTATGTAAACGAGGTTTATTTGGGGGATGATATAGATATTGCGTGGCTTTTGCACTGTATTTCGTCGCTGGCGACGCCTATGTTTGTTGTACATCCGCCGGAGAATGCGGATGTTATGGATATTCCGGAGATTGAGCTTGCGATTATTTTGGCGCAAAGGCTTGGATCGTTTAACATGCCGATGTTTGTTGTGTTCTATCCCGAGCATGATTTGATGCCGGCGGAGTTTACCATACTTTTTCGCATGGTGCGAAATGCGTTTTTGGCACATGCGCCGACGGCGGCTTTTGTGTGGGCCGCGCCTTGTTATTCTGCGACGCCGCAAAGTGCGTTTTATCCCGGGCATTTTGCGGCGGATTGGGTTGCGTTGCCGCTTTTGGCAGATTGGTGTGCGGAGGAAGGTTTTACGGATGTGATGACGGGGTTTGAGCAGTTTTATGCCGCTTTTCAGGAGTACAAGCCGATTATGGTTTTGCCGCTTGGGGTAAGCCATTTTACGCGTGGGGATTATTCGTATCGTATAAATGAAGCGGCGGCGGAAATCGGGCGAATTTATGCCGCGCTTGAAAATTTCCCGCGTGTGGGGCTGATTGCGTACGCCGATGTGCTTACGCTTTCACGTATGTACAGTGATGATTTTTCTGTTTCGCGAGAAATAAATTTGATACGTGCATATGGCGAGGCGGCTTCGGGACTGCTCTCGTCACTGTCGCAAATCCCCGAGGAGAACTCGCGCTGGGTGCGCTCTGCCCACCGCGGATATTTCTTCGATGACGAAATTTTTATTTCAAAGCACACGCTTGAAAACGAACTACAGATCCCAACCACCCTCCATCAACCCGCACAATTTGACAACGAAGTCTTGTTTCCCGCGGATGTAATCCGCAAAAATATTTTTGCTTGCCAAACCCGTCGTGTAATATTTATATATGATTGAGGCGTGTTTGTTGATAACCTCTCCTGATTTTGTTAAAATCCTGTTGAGAACATCTAACAAGTTATCAACACTTTGTGGATAACCATGTGGATAACAGGTTGACAAAATTTTTTCTATAATTTTTTCTATAATTTTTACGAGGGGTTTTTTCTTTGGATATGCACGTTTTGTGGGATGAAATAAAAAAAATGATTGAGCCTACCATTTCGGAAGTTGTTTTTGATGCAATGATTGACCCGATTGTACCCATTTCATTAAAAAACGATGTGTTAACGATTCAGGCGCGTTCGGAGTTTTACAAGCCTACGGTAGAGCGGCTTTTGCGCGATATTACGCGTTATGCCCGCGCAATTTCAAAAAATGACGATCTCGAGGTAAACATCGTTTCACCTGACGAGCCTTCCGATCCGTCGCGCCCGCGTATTACAGACAGCTATGGCAAATCGGGCCTTCGCGCGCGGTACACTTTCGACACCTTTGTTTCCGGAAAATGTAATGAGCTGGCCTATGCCGGTGCGCGTGCTGTTGCAGATTCCCCGGGTGATTTTGAAGAGTACAATCCGCTTTTTCTATATGGCGGTGTAGGCCTTGGCAAAACGCACCTGATCCATTCGATAGGAAACCAAATTTACGATAATCGCGCCGACCTTCGTGTCCTCTATGTACCCAGCTCCATTTTCACCGACGATTACATTACATCCGTTCGCGAAAAAACTACCCCTGCATTTCGCAAAAAGTACCGCAGTGTCGATGTTCTTTTAATCGACGACGTACAATTCCTCGAAGGCAAAATAGAAACCCAGGAAGAGCTTTTTCACACATACAATTACATGACCGATCGCGGCCGCCAAATCGTTTTCACCTCCGACGTACCGCCAAACGAGCTTACCAACCTCGAAAACCGACTTACATCCCGCTTTGCCTCAGGCCTCATCGCCGATGTAAATATTCCGGACTACGAAACCCGAACGGCCATTTTGGAAAAAAAGCTTACCGGTGAAGACATAGAAATCCCCGAAGTCGTTAAAGAATACATGCTCAAGAACATAGTTTCCAACATTCGCGACCTTGAAGGCGCGCTTAACAAAATAATCGCAAATGCACGCTTAACCAACAAGCAAATAACCCTCGACCTCGCACAATATTCCCTTCGCGACCAGCTTGTTGCAAAGGAAAAGCCGCCCATCACCATGGAATATATTCGGCTCACCGTTGCCACTCATTTCAAAGTATCCGTCGACGAAATAAACGGGCGGCGTCGCACACGTTCCATCGTTCTTCCCCGCCAAATCGCCATGTATCTCATTCGCAAACTCATGGACATACCCCTCCCCGCTATCGGCGAATTTTTCGGCGGGCGCGACCATTCTACCGTCATTCATTCTTGTGATAAAATTACCAATGAGCTTGAATTTGATGAAAAGCTTCGGCTTACTGTTGAGGAGCTTGAGATTCATATTATTGGTGAGTGATTGGGTGGGTGGTTAAGATTAAGGCTAAGTTCTCGGGGCGCTGCCCCGAACCCCGCAAGGGAGCACAGCCCCCTTGACCCCGGTCAATTGTGGATAAGGTGTTGGGTTGTGCGGATTTGTGCGGAGGTTGTGTACGGGGTTATGAGGGTCGGGAATGTTGTTGTCGCACGGCTGGTGGGGGTTTTCCACATTTGCACAGAGCCTAATACTACTGATACTAAAAAAATTATATATATTTGAGGCGATTTAGATGAATTTTAGTTGTGATCGGCAATTGCTTTTGGATGCTTTGGCTTTGGCGGGGCGTGCGGTTTCTGCTCGCACCACCAACCCGATTTTGGAGTGTGTTTTGCTTACTTGCGTTGAGGGGGAGGGGATTCGGCTCGTCGGCAATGATAAGGAGATTTGTATTGAAACGGCTTGGGTGCCTGCGGAGGTTTCTGCCAGCGGGGCAATCGCGCTTGACGCCAAGTTGTTTACGGATATTGTGCGAAAAAGTGCGGGTGATCTCATTGCTGTTGAAACGGATGATCGGTTTAATGCGGTTTGCAAAAGCGGGCGTTCGCGCTTGCAAATTGCGGGGCAACCTGCTGATGATTTTCCTACTGTTCCCGAGAGTGAATTGGGTGAAGAACATACGCGGTACAGGATTAAAGCGTCTCAGTTGAAGAATATGATTCGGCAGACGATTTTTTCTGTTGCAACAGATCAAACAAAGCCGATTTTAACCGGCGAAAAATTTGAGATAAAAAATAATATTTTGGAAATGGTTGCAATTGATATGTTTCGGATTTCGTACAGCTCTGTCGATATGGAGGCACCTGACGGAGGAGCGGTTATACCGGGGCGCGCACTTAATGAGCTTAGCAGAATCTTGGCGGATAACGATGACGAGGTCAGCTTTTTTTTCACGCAAAATCGTGCTGTGTTTGAAGCGGCGAATTTTCGGCTTATTTCAAGCGTCCTATCCGGCGATTTTATTCGTTACGACCAAATATATAATGAGGATTTTTCTACGATGGTTGTCGCGCCTCGCATCCAGCTTCTTTCCGCGTTTGAGCGTGCCGTGCTTGTTGCGGCAGAAAATCGTATGTTGCCCGTTAAGCTTGACATCATCGACGACGATTTAACCATTTCGGCTCAGTCGGAGCGAGGGCAAGTTGAGGACGGCGTACCCTGTGAAACAGAGGGCAAGGATTTAACGATTTATTTCAACCCGAAATATTTTATTGATGTGCTTCGTGCCATCGATGAAGAGAGTGTTGTGATTCGCTTTAATACGGTGCTTTCGCCGTGTACGATTCGCGCAAAGGATGCCGGATTTAGATATTTAATCGTGCCGCTTCGGCCGCCTGCGTAAATAATGCATATAAACGAAGTTTCCCTTACGGGGTTTCGCAACCTTAATGTGCAAAATCAAAACCTCTCACCCGGGGTTAATATAATTTTTGGAAATAATGCGCAGGGGAAAACTAATTTTCTTGAGGCGATTTATTTTTGTGCATTTGGGAGGCCGTGCCGCGCACGTACCGACGGCGAGTTGATTGCATGGAATGAAACCGTTGCGCAAATTCGGCTTGAAACCGAACGAGCCGGCATTACATCGACTCTTGATGCGCGCCTTGAGGTTGTGGGAAAAAAAACCGCAAAGTACATATCTGTTGATTTTCTTCCTGTTAAACACATGAAGGATTTATTTGGGCGGCTTTTGGTCGTAATGTTTTCGCCGGAGGATTTGCGCTTGATAAAGGCCGGGCCTGCCGAACGCCGCCGCTTTATGGACATGGAAATTTGTCAGCTCTCGCCGGTTTATTATTCCGACCTGCGAGAGTATCATCGGGCTTTAAAACAGCGCAACGCTTTGCTGAAGATTTTGCAAAAAGATCGGTCGCAGGTGGAGTCACTTTCTGTTTGGGATGAGCAAATCACGAATTTTGGCTTGCGTGTTATAAAAACGCGCGCGGCGTTTGTAAAAAAAATTTCGGCTATATCAGCCGAAATTCATAAAAATATTACGCAAAATGCCGAAAATCTTTTGATGGAGTATCGGCCCGGACTTGCGCCCGATAATTTTGCCGCCGCGCTTGAAAAATCTCGCGAGCGTGATATTTTTCGCGGCACTACTTGCGAGGGCATCCACACCGATGACATCGAGTTTACGATAAATGCGATTTCCGCACGCCATTTTGGATCACAGGGCCAACAGCGTACCGCCGCGCTTTCTGCAAAACTTGCCGAAATTGAAATTATTCGGCAGTCCACAGGGGAAATGCCGATTCTTCTGCTCGACGACGTATTGTCCGAGCTGGACGAGCATCGCCAAAAATTTCTACTTGAGCAAATCTCAAACCTGCAAACCATCGTTACATGCACCGGAACGGAGAAATTTCCCGGCAAGAATTTTTTGCTGAAAATGAGCGACGGCCGCCCGGAGGTCGTCTAAATCGTGGTGAATAATAATCAAAGCTCCACAACCGGGGCATTCTTCGGTTTGTGCTGTGTGTGATGTTTCGTTCATGCCGCATGAGGCGTTTGCGGCTATGTGGATTATCAGTTCGCGAATCAAATGGGTGTTTGTTTTGGCTACGATGTCGAGGGATATGTTTAATTTTGCGGTTCGGAATGAAATATTTCCGCCATCCATAGTTTTGCTCGACGGCTCTCGTGAGGCGACCGTTAAGATTTCATCGAGTGGAAAATCCAAAACGCGACCTGTTACGTTCGATCGAAAATAGAAGCGGCTGTCCGAGAAAAAGACTGTACCCCGGTGATCCATAACTGTACTTTTCGAGTTTCTGTCGGAGGCTTTGCAGGTTATGTTCCATTTTATATAGTAAATTTTTTCGTCGGGTTTCATATGTTCGATGGCTTTCTTTATTTTCGAAAATTTTACTTTATCGGGAATGACATCGTCAATATTTGCTCGATGGTGGAAAATGGCGTATAATTCAGGGAAAAAGAGCGAGAGTAACGTGGGCGACCAATTTGTAATGGTAATTTCTGCGTTCAGCGAATGGCAAAAGGAGTTCAAAAAATGACGGAAACTCAAAATCTGCAAGAGTACACTGCCGATAATATTCAGGTTCTTGAAGGCCTTGAAGCGGTTCGCAAACGCCCGGGCATGTATATTGGCTCGACGGCGGCGAAGGGACTGCACCATCTCGTTTATGAAATTGTGGATAACGCGGTGGATGAGGCACTTATGGATGTGTGCGACGAGATTATCGTTCGTATACATGAGGACAATTCGATTTCCGTGCGGGATAATGGGCGCGGAATTCCGGTGGGGATTCAGGCGCAAACGGGTTTGCCGGCCGTTGAGGTTATCTTTACTGTGCTTCATGCGGGCGGAAAGTTTGGCAGCGGCGGATATAAGGTTTCGGGCGGATTGCACGGGGTTGGAGCTTCGGCGGTAAACGCGCTGTCGGAGTGGCTTATTGTGCGTGCATATGACGGCGAAAAAATTCACGAAATGAGATTTGAGCGCGGGCCGAAGGTTGGCGATTTGCAGGTTATCGGCGAAACCACCGAAACAGGCACGTTTGTCCATTTCAAGCCGGATGCCGAAATTTTTGAGGAAACGATCTACAGCTTTGATACATTAAAACAACGCTTGCAGGAAACGGCGTTCCTTACAAAAGGTCTGAAAATCGACCTAATCGACGATCGTACCGACCAACCGCGCACGCCGCGTTCCTATAAATACGACGGAGGAATAAAGGAATTCGTCGCGCATATCAATAAAAATAAGACCCCCATTTTTGAGGAGATTTTTTACTGCGAAGCCAAGCATGACAACGTGCTTGTTGAAGTTTCGCTGCAGCACAACGACGGCTTTCAGGAGAACACGTATTCCTTTGTAAACAATATCAACACAACCGACGGCGGTACGCATGTTACGGGCTTTCGTGCGGGTTTAACAAAAACGATTAATGACTACGGACGCAAATTTAATTTGCTTAAAGAAAACGAAAAAAATCTTTCCAGCGAGGACGTTCGCGAGGGGCTTACGGCGGTAATAAGCATCAAGGTCGAAGACCCGCAGTTTGAGTCGCAAACAAAGGCTAAGCTTAACAACTCCGAGGCGCGAACCGCCGTGGAGTCCATTTTGTCGGAGCAGCTGACGTTTTTCCTTGAGGAACATCCCGTCGTCGGCAAAATTATCATAGAGAAGTCGCTTATGGCGGCGCGTGCGCGTGATGCGGCGCGCAAGGCTCGTGAGCTTGTTCGGCGCAAGTCGATTTTCGACGGTGGGCGTTTGCCCGGAAAACTTTCGGATTGTTCCGAAAAAGATCCCGCGCTTTGCGAAATTTTTATCGTTGAGGGTGATTCGGCGGGCGGAAGCGCGAAGCTTGCGCGCACCCCTCATACACAGGCGATTTTGCCACTGCGCGGAAAAATCATGAACGTGGAAAAGGCGCGCCTCGATAAAATCTTGGACAACAAGGAAATTGAGGCCATGATAAAAGCATTTGGCACGGGCATACACGAGGATTTCGACCTCGAAAAGCTCCGCTACCATAAAATCGTAATAATGACAGACGCCGATGTCGACGGATCGCATATTCGCACATTGCTTCTTACATTTATGTACCGCTTCATGCCCGAACTCGTTAGCGAGGGCTTTGTTTACATTGCCCAGCCGCCGCTGTACAAGGTCGAAAAGGGCAAAAGTGAATACTACGCCTACAGCGACGACGAACTCAGGCGCGTTTTGGAAGAAATCGGCCGCGAGGGCATAAAGCCCATCCAACGCTACAAAGGTCTCGGCGAAATGGACGCCGACCAGCTTTGGGAAACAACCATGGACCCCGAGAAACGGATGCTTCTCCGCGTTTCCCTCGACGACGCCATCGCCGCAGATTTGATTTTTACACAGCTCATGGGCGATAAAGTTGAGCCGCGACGCGAGTTTATTCAGGAGTTTGCGAGCCAGGTACGAAATTTGGATGTGTAAATTGTTAAGGGGGAGAAGAAATGAAAGAGAAAGCAAGAAAAATCTTGGCTATGCTTATCACAGCGGTGTTTGTGATGGGTATAACGCCGGTGGTGTGGGCGCAGGATAACAACGGCGGTGCAGGTGGGGGGAGTTCTGACATCGGGATACCTCCGCAGGCTAATCCGATATCCCCGAATAATTCTGCCGTGCCGGAGGTTTTATTTGATGCCTTTGCGTTTTCCCCGCTGGTCACTTCGGTACTGCCGGATCGGCGTCTGACCACAGATGAGCGTCAGGCGTGGGTTGATAATTATTGGGCGCAGAGCGGGCCGACTGCGTTTGAGTTGGAAGTGGCGGCGGTTGTAAACCGCATTCGAGTGGAAG